>JBAXYW010000486.1:0-3257 GCA_041670605.1 Lentisphaeria bacterium | reverse complement strand
ATTGCCGCCGATCTGTTTAATCAGATTGATGGCATCCTCCCATGCCTGGTCAAGAGCCTGCTGCCTGCTGAGGTGGCCGGCAGCCTGATCATCATGCAGTCTCTGCATGGTATCCTGCATCTGACGCTGTATCAGCATCTCAAAACACTTGTTGATCGAACCGCTTTTTGACGGATCAGCCAAACCAATAGCCTTGATCAGGCGGGGATCAGCCAGCTGCCGCCAGCTGGTCAGCGGGCTGCCCTCACTGCAATCAAAACCAAGTTGTTCCAAACGATGCACATTGACACAGATGCCAAACGACGAAAAACAAACTCCGTAGTAACGATCATCCCGGTCATACCAGATTTCACCCCCCAGCTTTTCCATCAGCACCGGGTGTTTCCCCTCAAACCATTCCGGATGCCGTTCCCGGACGCCGCAGGGTACCAGCGTGCCAGCCTTGGCCTGCTTGTTGAAATCATACTGCCCGCCCCCGAAAAACAAGTCAATACCAATGCTGGTGTCACTTCGCAGAAAAGCCTGCCGCGCCGCCCAGTGCGGGGATTCCGCTGCAGTCTTTGGATTGAGCAGAGCCAGCGCGAGTTCCTCGCTCCATTCCTGTTTTTTTTCATTCACCCAGAAATCCCGGAAATTTGCGGTATAGGCGCTGCTCAGATAGCGGATGATTTCGCTGGCTCCGCCGACCGAGCGCCAGTCCAGGGATACTTTTCGACCGGTCTGTTCCAGATAGAATTGCCGGAAAGCCTGTTCGATCTCATAGCGAACAGACTCATTATGCGGCGAGACCAGAACAAGCTGATCCGCACTCAGATCAATCTTTTCAGATTTCTTTTGCAGCAGCATGGGCATGATCAGCAAAACCGCCAATGCTACCAGATACCCTATCAGCCTTCTCATAGTCCTTCCCGATAATGCCTTTCGTTAAAATGAACTTCGCATTAAGGTAATTTCGTTTTTCCCTAATGCAATTCCGCTGACCATTCATCAGTGAGCCAGTTTTAACAACGGAAAAACACGAAAAAACACGAAAAAAAGTGCTTTTTTAACTTTTTTTTGTCTTCAGGACTTGCCCAAATGAAAAGATGATGTAACTTGAATCAGCGTTGTCTTTAAAAGCTAAAAAGGGCTTCGCTGTTTTGAGGAAGAATGAGAAGCTGGCGCGGATTGCTGCTTGATTGCAAAAATGCGTTTGGTGATGGTTTCCGACCGGATTTGGAAATTTCATCTATTGTCTTTTAGCAAAAACAGTTTTCCGATTTTTTGCTTCTCTGCCATCTTGTTTCTGGGGTGCCAGACAGGACAATTTGAAAATGTTCCTGACTGGTGAATGGGTATGTTAAACAAATAAAGGATGCTGAAAAATGGAAACATCGACAATCATTCGTGTAGTCATCATGGCGATCGGAGCAATTATTGCAATTGTGGGCATGAACAAATCAAAAGGCGGCGCTGTCTGGGGGCAACCTCTTGCTGTCTGTGGTGCGATCATTGCCATTATTGCGGCCCTCTGGGGAATCAAACGTACCATCGCCGGCGATGATATGAAAGAGGCTAGAGACCGCGAAATTGAATATCAGCGCATTCAAACTCGCGAACTGGGCAAATACCTCGCTGGAAAATTTGCCGGCTCCAAAGTGGTTGTGATGGTCGATCCCATGCTGCGCTCCGATATGTATGGCGACCCGATCCAACGCGAAGACCCCATCCTCGAAGGACTCAAACAGGGACTCGATAACAAATTGACCATCGTCTCCGAAATTTTCCCGAAAATGCCTGTCAAAGAGAAAAAAGCTCCTGTAGCCGGGCCGGATGGTGAGATGATGCCGATGGATGATATGATGGAACCGATGGAAATGTGGTTCACGGCTGAAAAGTTGGCGGAAATTCTGCCTGCCAAAGACAGCTATGATATTTTCATCACCCTGATTGGCATTCCTAATACCGGAAATGTCCTCTCAGTCATGAAAGAGATGGCCGGCAAAAAAATCGTTTTGGTTGGTGGCGACACAATGACCATGGGTAAACTTTTCATGGCTGGCGAAAAACAGGCCTCGATTGCACCCACTGCGGCTGCCGCGGTCACCTACAATCCCAAAGCGATCTATGATGACAAACCCATTCCGAAAAATGCCAAGGAAGCGTTTGACAAACGCTACCTGCTGATCACGCCGGAAAATTTTGAGTCCATCAAAACGGAACATGCGAACCTGTTCTCCATGTAATCCCTTGAAACCGTTGCAATATGGTTGCTGATTCAGCAGCCAGTCACTCGCCCGCCCGGTAGCTTGCCGTGCGGGCGAAAACTTTTTTTAACCACGAAAAGCACGAACTGACACGAAAAAAAAATCATGGAAGTGGCATTGACTGCGTGTATGCGTCGTTCTTTCCATGTTTTTTTCGGGTCATTTTGCGGTTTTCGTTGTTAAAAAAGACCCTTGACGTATTAGGGTTACGCCACTTTTTAAGCCCCTGCAGCCCACCCATGCCTGATATATTCCAAAACCATCAAGTTCTGCAATTCCCTCTGGTCTGGCACGCCCGCCTGATCGTCCAGGCGGAATTCGCCACCACCCGGGAAGGGATTGAACAAACTTTTGCCGCTATGGGTTTGACCCTGACCGATTTGACGCAAGGCAGTGCCTCTTCCGGAGGCCGCTACTGTACCTGGCAGATCAGTGCAAATATTCCCAATCTCAGCCTGTTCCGCGCAATCAGCAAAGCTCTTGCTGATCTGCCTGGAGTGAAAATGCTGCTCTGAGAGAGTATATTATGTTTTTTATCCGGATACCCGGTATTGTCTGCAAAGGGTCTTTTATTCAGGAGAATCTGGCATGGATTATGTGGCTCAGTTGAAGAATCTTCCGAAAAAACATGAATTTTTTGTCGGTTATGACAGCGATGGCTGCATTTTCGACACGATGGAGATCAAGCAGAAAGAGTGTTTCTGTCCGGCTTTCATCAAGCATTTCAATTTGCAGGCTGCCAGCAAATATGCCCGTGAAGTATGGCTTTTTGTCAATCTTTATTCCAAGACTCGTGGCTGCAACCGTTATCCGGCGGTACAGCGGGCACTGAAACTGATTGGGCAATGGCCGGTTTTCGCAGCCCGCGGCGTTTCCATCAGCAATATCCCGGCGCTGGATACCTGGATCGCGTCCGAGAGCAAACTCGGCATCCCTGCATTGAAGGTAAAAGTGGAAGCCACTCACGATTCGGAATTGACCAAGATTCTGGCCTGGTCGATGGAAGTCGAT
>JBAXYW010000485.1:0-3263 GCA_041670605.1 Lentisphaeria bacterium | reverse complement strand
TTTAACATTGCGGACTACAAAGAAAAGTATTTCAAGGATTTTCCTCCAGAAAAAAACAGCATTACTCTTGAATTTTCCGCTGAAATCGATGATTTTTTCAAACGTGCCATTGTTGAAGATGGCGGCAAAATCATTGAACTATCAATGTCCGTTCATGTTGGAAATTTCCAAGATAGCTGTTTAATTGGCGATGGAGCCGACGGTGGTAAATATGACATAAGGTACTATCCAAACAACATTATTGAATTTTATACATTTGATACAGACTGTTGTTGCTCGCCGTTTTTGTCCTTGCCTTGCCCAAGACATTTGCCAAAAACTGCTCCCATGTTTTGCCGCATAACGGCTTAAAATTTGGCACCTCGCAAGATGCCAAGCTTTAAGCCGTTATGGAAGCTCGCTTTCAATAACCATATGAACCATGTGATCATCGATCAGCTTCTTGTTTCGCTGGGCCGCGCTCAATAAACTGTGTGTACAGACTTTGTTGATGGCTCTGGCGGAGCCGGCGGAATACTTGTAGATTTCATCCATTGCTTTATCGGTAAAGATTTCTTCGCTACCATCGGCATATGCCAGATGGGCATGCAGATAGGCCTCTGTCTGTGACCGATCAAATGCCGGCAGCTCACATTTCAGGTCGATGCGCTGGCGAACAGCAGCATAGGCCTGCAGGTTCAGCTTGTCCCAAAGTTCGTTCTGTCCCACGAGGATCAGCGCCATGGGATTCAGCGAATCCATCTGGTAATTCAGCATGAACCGGATCTCTTCCAGTGTCTCGCGCTTCAGCAGATGGGCTTCATCGACGATGGTGACGACTTTCTTATGCTTCGCCTGCCGGATATATTCGAGCTGTTGATGCAGGCTGAGCTTGGCATCGCCGCGATAGAATTTTGTTTCTGTACCAAGCTGTTGCAGCAATCCGTTGTAAAACCAGCGCGGTGTAAGCTGGGAATCTGAAAGGTACAGCACCAGATACCTCTCCGGATCCAGACTGCCGGTGAGCCTCCGGATGAGCGTCGTCTTGCCGCAGCCGACTTCCGCCGTTACCACGGCAAAGAGCTGCTGATCTGCCGCATAGCATAAGCGGCCAAGTCCTTCGCTCACGGCATCGGAAAGATACAAACAATCCGTAGGAATGCGATTGGTAAATGGCGTATGCTTCATCGAGAAGAATTCTTCATACATGCGCATTCAGCTCCTTTGCCATGTTGCGAAAGCTCGTGGCGACCGTTGCTGGTTTATGCGCCTTGCCGGACTGCCGGTCAAGACCAGTGAGCAGCCGTGAATGCTTTGCTTCGATGGGCTGCGTCGCTTCGGGAAAAAGCTGCGTCTGGCCGCAGTTTTCACCAATCCGCAGGCGCTTGGCCTTGAAGACAGGGAAATCCTTATGATGAATTTCCACCTCGTCTTTCCAGGTGGCATCGTAGCAGACATCGACTTTGCGGCCAACCAGTTTCAGCCCAACCTCGTATTTCTGTCCGTCAAAACTGATGCAGCCGGCCTTGTCCACTTCCCGGGTCTCCGTGTGCAGGAAAGCTTCCTGGCAAGCCGCAATATCTGGAAAACAGAGCGGGCGCTTATCCGTAAGGTAAGCCGTCTCCGGCGAAATGCCGGAGAGCCCGGCGTGCGGATCCTTATGATACTTCTCCTTGAGCCATACCGCCAGATAATGGTTCAATTCCTCCAGACTGCCCGGCTTTTGCAAAGCAATTTCTGCCAGAAAAGAATCCAGCCGGCGGTTGAAGGCTTCGATTTTGCCCTTGCCTTCCGGATGGTACGGCTTGGCATGCAACAGCTTGATACCAAGTTTGGCACAAGCTGTTTGCAGCCAATTACTCCGATACTGCTTGCCGTTGTCCACGTAGATGGCCTCCGGCTTTCCGTAGGTAAGGATGGCTTCTCTGAGCGTATCTTCGATGATGTCGACCTTCTGGTTGGTGTAGAACCTGGCCCCGACTACAAAGCGCGTCGCATCGTCGATCCAGGCCGCCAAATACGTCTGCTTCTTCTGTCCGTCCTTGCCGACCGGCAGATACGGCCCGTACTTGATGTCTCCCTGATACAGCATGCAGCGGTGAGATTTGGCAAAGCGGCGTGAAGCCGCGTCGTGTTTGGCATACAACCGGATCTGGCGCAGGCCGAAGCCTTCTTTCTGCAGATGCCGCTGCAGCGTGCTGCGGCTCAATGTTCCCTTCGTCGCAATACCTTCAAGCTCAAGGATTTGGATGATGTCCCGCACACTGCGGGAAGGACATTCCCGGCGAAGCGTGATGGCCGCCTCTAAAATCTCGGCATAGTTTTCCGGCAAAGCTGATACCGTCTTCGGGCAGGTCTTGCTTGGCTTTAGCCCCGCAAAACCATTGGCTGCATAGGATTTGAGCCAGCGTCCGATGGTTCGGTAAGATTTTCCGCAGTGCCAGGATACCTCTTTCTGCTTTTCAATGCGCAAAACCGGGTCAAGTGAGGCATCGAGCAATGGGCTGATGATCTCAAACCTTGCCGCCGCCACATCTTCCATAGATTTTTCCATAACGTATATGCTCCCTTCAACTGTATAAGGCGAGCATACACCTTCAGCCAGGCGGCGTGAACGCAAAGCAGGTGGGTAAATCCACCCGAGCAGAAATGAGCAGATGGGTGACAAAGGTTAACCATCTGCGGCTGGATTTCCGTAGCTTTTCCAGTAAGGATTCGCCAAACAAGGGGCGCTTTGCCTGATTGGCGGCATAAAGCAGCATCTCAAGATACGGAGCAGCGTGCCGGAGCGCAGACTGCCATCTGCGAATGGTGGAATCCTCGGCCGGACAGGTCGAAAGAGTTTTGCCATCCATGACCTGCTGGATAACCATGGCTTCATAGTGCTTGTAAGGCTGAACAAAGCTCGGCAGTTGCGTATGCAGGTGATGGCAGTTGCGGCAAAAGCCCCTTGGCACGAGCAGACGAACCTTGATGCCGCAGCGAAGGCGAACTAGGCGAAGATGGTGGTCATAGCCGGAAAGCGGCTGACCGCAGCAAGGGCAGATAGAAATCTCTTTAGTTTTGACCCAGAATAAATCTTCTGAGGGCTTGAAATTTATCTCGTAACGTGATAGTATGACCATGCTATTTATTGGCAGCCATGCTACGAGAACTTGTTCAGGGGACTCGCAGCGTGGCATTTTTATTTCACCCCGGTACCAGTTGATGACTGGAATTATATACCCGGGCAAGAGACAATTCAAGAGAGCAATTCCAGCCTGCCATGGACAAAAGCCGTGGGC
>JBAXYW010000484.1:0-3273 GCA_041670605.1 Lentisphaeria bacterium | reverse complement strand
TACAGCCGCCCCATGGCTACGGATGCGGAAGTTGAGGAAGCGGCTAAAACGGCTGAAATCCACGATTTTATTCTCACTTTGCCGGAAGGCTATGATACTGCAGTTGGGGATTTCGGCGTTGAATTGTCGGTTGGCCAGAAACAACGTATCAACATTGCCAGAGCAGTCTGCGCGAATCCCGCCATTCTGATTATGGATGAAGCAACTAGTTCCCTGGACAGCGATTCGGAACAGGCTATCCAGAAGTCGATGGAAAAAGTTCTGCTCGGTCGTACCAGTTTTGTGGTTGCACATCGCCTCAGCACGATTAAAAATGCCGATCAGATTATCCTGCTGGATAAAGGCGTTATTCAGGAACGTGGCACGCATGCCGAATTGATGGCTATTCCCAACGGGCGCTATCAGGAACTGTACACTAAGCATATGGGCAAAGGGGTCATTGAAGAATGAGCACACCAAGTAGACCCGCCGTTCTCTTTGCAAGAAAACCTGCTGTGATTGCTGGTATCACAACGGAGCAATCGTAGATCATGATTTTTAATGCACGTGACCATTTTCGCGATTATCCCTACCGCCCCCCCTTGGATCGACCAAAGGAAAAGGGGACGGACTGGCCGCTCTATCTGCGTTTTATCCGGCAGTATGCCTGGCCATATCGCTGGTCTCTTTTAATATGTATGTTTTTGGTCGCGATTAATTCAAACTATGTTTATGTCATTTCCTACTTGTCACGCCTGGTCGTCGATAATATTCTGGTGATCAGTTCGGAAGATGATTCTGGAGGAAAGCAAATTCACCAGAGAATTACCTCTCCCGATCGGGATTTTGGCCGACCGCCATCCCGGCCTCTGGTTGGGATGGGAAAGAAAATGGATATTGGAGTGCGTGTTTCAGATCGCCCGCCGGAAGCCGGTAATAAGCTGCTGTTGCTGGCGATTTTCTACATGTTGACACAATGCTGTTTCAATACCATCGGTCGTCTGGCTGCTCGTCGACATATCGTGGTAGCTCAAGGGATCATGGGGGGTATGCGGGAGGATATGCACCGCAAGGTGATGGAATTGTCGATGAGTTATCATCAAGCGATGAGCCCGGGACGTCTGCTGTCGCGGATTTTATCGGATGTGGAATCTGTTCAGTTGGAAATGATGGCTTTGATGATCAGCGGAACGCATTGCTGCTCGATGATCATGACCGGGACGATGATCCTGCTGTTTGTTGAATGGCGTATGGCACTGATTGCTGGAATGATCATGCCGCTTTATGCTTGGATGTATCTCAATAAACGTCCACAAATCCGGTTTTTAAATCAGGAATTACGTCATACGAATGCCTGTTTGTATGGACTGGTTTCCCAGAAGATTGATGCCATGAAGGCGATTCAATCATACGCCCGCGAGCCCGGCGAAGAATTGTCTTTTCACCGTTTGGTGGCCTGTTTTTTTCGGGATGCGATGAAATCTCAATGGATCAGTTCTGTTTTAAGCTGCAAGGCCGGAATTCTGGCACATTTATGCAACTGCACGATTTTTCTTTATGGCGGTAAAATGGTGTTGGACGGCGATATGACGTTGGGGCGGATGATTTTTGTGCAGTCTGCGACGGTGACCTTGTTTCAGCCGGTTTTGGAATTTTCCCAACTGAATTTTGTGTTGCAGCGTTTACGGATTTCTCTGTTGCGTGTTTCCGGGGTTTTGGATCGAAAGGTTGAAATCACGGATGATCCCAATGCGGTGGAATTTCCCAAGCCGATCCGGCAGGGTATTGAAGTTCTTAATGTTGTATTTGCCTATCCGGCTGCAAAGCTCAGTCGGGAGGTTGATGAAAACAATGTACTGCCTCCAGTGCCTCCCGAACCGGTGCTTCGCGGTGTTTCTTTTACGATTCCGGCCGGCACTTGGCTTTGTATCATGGGCGCCAGCGGTTGTGGGAAAACGACACTGTTGCATCTGCTTTCCAGGCTGTATGAGCCGACGAATGGCGAAATCCTGATTGACGGAGTCAACTTGCAGAAAGTCAACTTGCTCTCCTTGCGGAAAGCGGTGGGTGTTGTTCCGCAGGAAGCCCAGATTTTTAGCGGCAGCATGAAAGAAAACATTTGTTATGGCTTTCCGGATGCCAGTAATGAACAGATTATGGTTGCCGCAAAGGCCGCACAAATGCATGATTTCATTCTGGAAATGAAAACCCAGTACGAAACTATTATCGGCCAGAAAGGAGCCAGTCTTTCCGGCGGACAGCGTCAACGTCTCTCCCTCGCACGAGCTTTACTGACGGATCCGGAATTGCTTATCTTGGATGATTGTACTTCCGCTCTGGATGCCAATACTGAGCAGAAAATCCAGGAAACCCTGGCCAAAATTCTGGTTGGTAAAACGGCTATTATGGTTTCACAGCGAGTCTCCATGGCTATGCGTTGCCATAAAATTTTAGTGCTCGAAGATGGCCTTGTCAAGGAATTCGGATCGCATAAGGAACTGCTGCAAAAGCATGGATTCTACGCGAAACTCCATCGGCAACAGACGGAATAAGATTGTCTTCGGGCGATCTTCTCCATTGTTTTTTCTGTAGGATTTAAAACAAGCTTCAAATGTAAAATTGTGTGTTATGCAAAAATTAAACGTGGTTGAAAATGATGATCGACCCCATAGAAATTCTTGGGTTGGACTGGCGTCCACAATCTAAATAATTTATCCAGTGCTTTGGGTCATTTTGTCATGCGTTTTAGAATGGCGCGAGCTATGGAGTGCTGGCTGTTGCAGCAAATTCCCATTGAACTCGTTTTTCCGGTAAATCAAGCGCCTTCGAAAAACGGATCTACCAGGGAGTACCCCTTTGGAGTGCGGGAGCAAAGCTCCCGCTTTCAAAGCGGCGGCAAGCCGTTGCACTTCATATCGATCACCAGTTTCATTCCCGTTCCGCCGGAAATTGCGACTGTGATCGCAGGGTCAACTTTTGGGATTGTACCCAACGTACGTGTCCCGAAATAACCTCTGCGGGACAGAAGCCAGAACTACAAACGCACACGCACCTAATGTCCTGCATGAGTTCCTTGCAGAATTTCTTTTGCAAAAAAAGAAATTGGCAGAAAGCAGTACGGAGTACCAGGAATTCTCAAGCCTTTACCCGGGATCGAGCAGCCACGAGTAAGGCATTCCGACATAACATCAGAGAACTGAACCTCTGTGAAATTGCTTTGGCACTGTTTTCGTTTTTGATGCGCTTATTTCAAGTACTGCTAATACTTTTTTGCGCGATGCGTCCGGCCCGAAG
>JBAXYW010000483.1:0-3277 GCA_041670605.1 Lentisphaeria bacterium | reverse complement strand
GTAAGTTCTTTGCCAGCAGGGGGGGCTGGCGGGGTCAGGTTATAGGCATAATTCTCCCGCAAATAATCCCGGATGGCTAATGCTTTTTCCTGAGGGTTTTCCAAATGTTCGGTCAGATCCTCAGCCAGCTGTTGCATCCGTTTGCTGAGAACTTTCCGGGGTAGTTGGCGATAGTTCCAGCCGAAGTTGCGCGGCGGCTCCCGCCAAGCTCTGACCAGCCGGCTGCGCTCGGGATCCGGAACGGTGGAGACGACGGTATATTGCCAAGGTAGGGCAGGTAGCACCTCATTACGCAAACTATAACAGACAAACTCTTCCCGCCGGATGATTCCCATCGGAGTATTGCTGCCGACGTTTTTGTCATTCCAAAGAATCTGGCTGGGACGATACGCATAGGGAAGATATCGGCTGGCGGCTTTGATGATGGAAATATTCTGGATAACCTCGGATTGATAGGTGGATTTATAAGTATCCAGGGCATTTTTTCCCTTGCTCATGCTTGCCGAACGGGTCCATTGCGTTCCGTCAAAGGTGTCATAAAGCTGGACAACCCAATAGAGTTTTGCGGGTGTGAACGCACGGAAGACGAGATCTTGCCCCATGCCGCTGCCGCTGCCATTTTCCCCGTCGACAGCAAAACTACCATCCCGCATTTTGCTGGTTGCATTTTTATCCTCAAGAGTTGGATTCTCCTTAGAGTCTAATGCCGGTCCGGAGTCTTTTCCAAGCAGGAGTTCTTTGGTGGGGGCAGCCCATTTTTGCCACAAATCCGGAAATTCCTGTTCCTGATCAGTACGGAAAGAGACTGGAATCAGGCCAAGCGTCCGAGTTTTGCTGCGCAGGGAAAACTGGGTGGAGGCTAGTAATACTGCCAGCAGTATCAGGCTGAAATGCAGCATGCGATAGAACCAGTTTCCCCAATACGGGGTTGCCACGTTGGGGGAAAGCAGATGCTGTTTGCTGATCCGTGCAAGCAGTTGGATTCTGGTCTGGTACAGGATCAGAATACTGACAAGAATCACCGTAATGAAGGAAGGCAGAAAAGCGCTGCGGGCGGGATGCATTCCGCCATATCCAGTGAAACCAATGCAGCCCAGCCAGAGCAGGTTGTGTTCCCGGGTCGTCCCGCCAAGAAACAAAGCCGGCAGCAGAATGGCCGTTAATTCAATCAGCGAACTGTCGATCGGATTTTCACCTAAGCGAAGCTGCATCCAATAGATGGCAGCGGCGCCGACGCCAAGTTGAAAAAATTGTCGCAGCCAGCCGGGAAACCAGCTCAGACTGACCCTGGAAAACAAAACAAAAATCGGGCCGGCGGCCAGGCAAGCGAGGGTTAAGGTCGGTTCGGAACGCATCCACAGCGCACAAGTCATGGCAGCAAGATACACAATCAGGTATTTGCTTTGCAGAGAGAATGAAATTTCAGGAGGGTTTCGCATACATAACCAAAAATCCGCTGATTGTGTCACTCAGCGGAGCGTGGGAGAAGCAAATCGATGAACCGTTGCATCGGGTCAGCGGACTACTGCAGAAACAGGTGGTTCCTCGTTTTTGACCGCAGGAGGTGACCTTGCGACAACTTACAGTATCGGGCTCCATTTGGCGATCGGATTAGGATGCACGAGGGTTTTGCGGCCATTGAGGAGCTTGCTGATTTCGTTTTCAATAGCTGCGACTTGAGCGTTGTTTTCCTGCACCTCGAGGCTCAGGTCAATGTTGTAAACCTGTTGTGGTTGCAGATTGATCACCCGTCTGTTCTCGCGTTCAAAGGTTTTCAGATTTGGATAATTGGTAGCCGGTTCCATTCCGGTGACATAGCCCTCGCAGTCGGCAGCCGTATGTTTCCATTGGCAGAAACACGGCAGCTGTTTTTTATTCCAGCGTAGAGTAACTCCCTTGTCTCCGGCTTGATTGCGCAGAAGCGAGAGCGTCGCGCCGTCCGCTGCTGCGGCAAAGTCATGGTAACTGCATTGTTCCGCATAACCGGCTTCCGGAGCTTTGTACACGTCCCAAGTGTCGATGTTTTCGGCAGCCCTGGCATCCCTGGGAGCGGCTTCCAGTGAGGGAGCAAGCAGCCTGGCTCCACTCTCCAGAAACGGTGACCCGAAATTACAGTGGTACAGCATTTGAAATTCTGCTTCAGTGGCTCCGAAATTCAGGACTTGATCCTGAATATCAATTTTGCTCGAACCGACAAAGGTGGACATGCGGGTTGTTAAACGGTATTGCGGACAGAAACAGGCCGCTTCTTCCACAACGCCAATCACTACCAACTCTATAGGATCACTGAGAATGACCTGCAATTCAACATATTTGGCCGGCAAATTGGCGATATGACCATGCAAATTTAACAGCGCTTCCTTGGTCGAACCGTCACTTTGAGGAATGCGGTCGATCCCATTGGCACCATTGGAATGCAACCCGCAACGCACAATACATTCATTAAAGCCTTTCAGCCAGCCCTGGCAGCTGTCCGGTTCCAGAAGGTTGATAAAGGCCGGATTGACGGGGTTTTTTGCCGGTGATATCCAGCCCATAAAATTGCCAGCACATTCGCCACGGTACAGTCCCATGCCGCGGCTGGTCAGAATGGTGAAATTCATGTGCCCGTTATTGACGGTGACCTGATCAATCCCATCGGACAAGCCGCCTTTCAGCCGGGTTTTGACAATCGACCAATTGCCATGCTCGCTTAAATTCAGCTTTTCCGAAGAAAGAAAGAAGTCTTCAACATAAAAGCCAGTATCATTGTTTAGTACAATCTGCGTGATTTTTTCGCTCATTGTTCAAATATCTCACTTTTTCGTGCTCGTATTCTTACGGTTAACAAGAGTGGCAGAACCGTTGTTCCGGAAAACGTTACTATACAACGCAAACCCACTTTTTGCACCCCTGGCTGCCGGTAAATGAGAAGACCAAGCGACGCAAAACGATGCGAAGTGTCTAGGTAATTATACATGCATAGCATGCGCAGAGTCTTTGAAATTGCGAAATCTGCAGATCAATCTCTACCAATTTTCATCGAAGTTACTGCCATTGTTCGTCCGTATTACTATCATTCAAGTTTTTGTTTTTGGTAGAAGAAATTCTTTAACAAATTATGCAAAGCATTGGGGATGTGTACGTTTGTAGTTCAGCCTTCAGCCTGCGTCAAAAGCGAGCTTCAGCTCGCGTTCCCCCTCTCCAGAACTTACAACTTACAACTTACAACTTACAACTTACAACTTACAACTTACAACTTACAACTTACAACTTACAACTTACAATCCCCTCCCCG
>JBAXYW010000482.1:0-3277 GCA_041670605.1 Lentisphaeria bacterium | reverse complement strand
CCGCCACGTGCTGCCGAAGGAAATTTCGAAAAAGAATGGCCCAAAGTTCAAAACCTGGCAGCTATGCTGAAAAAACTGGAACCTTTCATCATGTCCGATCACCCCGCAAAAATCCTTATGAAGGAACAGGTCGTGGCTGCAAAACTTCAGAGCAACACAGGGAAAAAAGTCATCATTGTCTGTTCGGTCGGCCCAGGAAAATGCGAGGCGGATCTGACCCTCGACGGCGAATTCCATTCAGAATATGGACGTACACTGCGTGCAGGAAACCAGTGGCATTTTAACGGAGAGGATATCAGTTCGGATCTCCTTTTCGAAAAATAATACCGACTTGTCCGACCTGTCCATTGGAAAACAGCTTCATTGCTTTAGCAAAAAGGATGTATAATGCAGAATGTACGTGATTTTGGCGCCAAAGGTGATGGTGTCAGCAAAGATACCATGGCCATACAGAAAGCGATTGATGCCGGCGGGATGGTTCATTTCCCCCCAGGAATTTATCTTTCCGGCACCCTTTACCTGAAAAGTGGCGGGGGGCTGCACCTTGAGGCCGGTGCCGTACTGCTGGCCAGCCCCGACCCGGAGGATTACAATGCGGCGGATTTCTGCCCGCAAAACCGGGATTCCAAACTCGAGATCATGTCCGGTGCACACCTGATCACGGCCGTCGAACAATCCGATATCTGCATCACCGGCGGCGGACGAATCGACGGCAACCGTAAGGTATTTTATGGAACAGACGAGGAACCTGGTTGTGTCCGCCTCGAGGAAAAGTTTGACCTGCCCCAGGATACTTGGCGCCCCGGACAGATGCTCTTCCTCTGCGAATGTACCCGCGTTCAAATTCAGAATGTTCAGCTGTTCAATGCGCCATACTGGACTTGTTTCCTGCATGGCTGCGAAGATGTAATGGTCAGCGGAATCCGAATACTGAATGACCAGCGGACTAAAAATGGAGACGGAATTGATATTGACTGCTGTCGCCGGGTGACGGTGTCGGACTGCATCATCGATTCAGGCGATGACTGCATCACCCTGCGTGCTAACTGGACTCGACTGAAACAGCCCAAACCCTGCGAGTATATCACGATTACGAATTGCGTGCTGCATACCAACTGCAATGCATTCCGCATCGGAGTCGGCAACGGACTGATCCGACGTTGCACCATTTCCAATATCGTTTTTCACGATACCCGCACCGCAGTCTGTCTCGTGTCAAATTATTCCTGCCAGGAAAAGGAAGTGCAGATCGAGGACATCTCCTTCTCCAATCTGCAGATGGAATGCGTACGCCCGTTCTTCTTCGGATCCACACCATCGGGCTCGCTGCGAGGATTGGGCAAAGTGACCCGGAACATTTCCGTGAATCAAATCCGCGGAACCGCCGCTCTGCCAAGCATCATCCAGGGAAGCTCCCAGGATAAAATGGAAAACATTTCCTTCTCCGATGTGGAACTCTCAATGAACGATTTCAAGACGACCAGAGTACATGATTTTGATCCTCAAGAACCCTATGGCGAATTCTGCAAGAATAATCCCAATACCGCGTTTCTTGTGCAACGTACAAAAAATATCTCCTTCCGTAATGTCAATATCTTCTGGGATGAAGTCAGGGATCCGGTCTGGAAATTCGGTCTGATCTCCGATGATTCGGAAAACATCGCCTGCACAGACTGCGATTTCGGCAAGGAAAACCAGTTCAGCAGCAGATAGACGGGTTCATGGGAGACCTTTCCAAGTGATCCGCCCGATTCGACTGATCCGTCCGATCAGTCGAAATAAAAAACGACGACATGCGAGGAGTGCCCGACTCCTGTGCGGTTGCCTTGCAAATTTATCCAGTGCTGTGGCTTGTAATACTGCCCCCAGAGTATAAATTAATATTCAGTTCTGATAGAGTTCACTTAATCCTCTGACCTTGAGGCAGAGCTGTTAGTGAGAAAAAAAAAAAAGGAAAGAGAAATGAAAAAGTTCCTGATGATGCTGGCGGTTGTCTCCATGGTCTTCGCTTTCACCGGCTGCAAAGAAAAAAGCACCTCTGAAAAATTTGGCGACTCCCTGAAAAAAATGTCGGATCAGGCTGAAGACGCTGCCAAAGACGCTCAGAAAGATGCTTCCAAAGCTCTGGATGATGCAAAAAAATCGATGGAATAAGACGACTGTCTGAAAAAAAGCCCCGTTGCATAAACGGGGCTTTTTTTTTTGTTCAGCGTGCCGTCCAGACCTGCAAATATATATTTTCGACCGGGATCAGCTCCCAGGTCAGGCCAGCCTGTTCCAGAGAACTGGTAAAATTCTGTAATGCCGAACGCCCTGGATCCGCGTATAAAAAAGCACCACCCGGCACAAGGTACTGTTTAACGCAGTTCACCAATGGGGAAACCATTTCTTTTTCATAGATCAGGTCACTTCCCAGCAAGATATCAAAGGTGCCCTGCAAATCCGGCTGACGCCAATCCATTGCATGATAGCCAATATCCTCCAGGGCATTGAGCCGGGCATTGCGCAGAAAGAAGGCACGGTTGTCGGGATGAAAATCCGATGCGGTCACCAGTGCTCCACAGCGGGCGGCGCACAGCGATGGCAAACCTAAACCGCAACCCAGCTCCAAAACCCGCTTTCCAGAAAACAATTCGTGGTGTTCTGCGATATATCCGGCCAGTACCTCCGCCGATTCCCAAAGCCGCGTAAAATAGGGAATGCGATCTGTGTCACTGGGAGAGACTTTAACATAATGATCCAGTGCCTCGTCCAGACTCCGGATCATGCACAGGGTAAAACGAAAATCCCCAACCGTTATACGCTCTTCTGAACAGGGGAAAAGCAATTCGTCCAAAACAGAATTGTCCATGGTACCAATTTTCCCTATGTAGAGGGTATCCAAAAAGCTTTTTTAACAACGAAAAAACACCAAAAGGCACGAAATTTTGTAGGAAAGCTGATGTCCAAACCTGATACTTCATGGGCAAAATTTGCTTTTTATTGCAATTGGCTTGAATTACGACAGAATTTCAGATTATTACGATCAACACACCCACCCAACTCTAAAAAATTTTCGTGTCTTTTCGTGCCTTTCGTGGTTAAAAAACGTCTTGAACGGGGGCTATGCCAGCAGATAGAGCGCTAAGGCGGCAGCAACGGAGGCATTCAGGGAGTTAATTTTGCCGGACTGCCGGATGGCGGCAATATGCGTGGAGTGATTCAGAATGAATTGACTGACTCCTGAATTTTCTCCACCGACCACCAGTAACAGTTTGTCTAATTGTTTGTCCCGGAT
>JBAXYW010000481.1:0-3284 GCA_041670605.1 Lentisphaeria bacterium | reverse complement strand
ATACGCTTTTTGGGATAACCATGCAAATCGACTATTGTTATGTAATGAATGTACTCAAAACTTCATTTTTTTTAGGTTAAGTTAGCGCGGATGGGCGTCCTCGCCGGCATCCCTTATCGCGGTTCGTTTTCGTCCCAAACAACAGAGGCGTCACAAGGAGGTGGCGCAGACCTCCGTATGGGGCACTTCCGGAAAATCTCTTGCTTTAAAATACATTGTACCAACAAGCAACTCGGCTTCATGTGTTTCCACGAAAACATGATTTTTAAGCGCCAAAGGCGCGCGCTATGACAGCCCAGGGCAACGCCCTGGGTACCATGCCCAAATCAATCCAAGCCCTGAAAGGGCGATTTAATCCCGCAGGAGTCTCCCATGTCCCATGTTGAATTTAACATCAACAAGAAGACTTGCCTGACCTGTCATTTCTATGAAATCATCAGGAGGTTTCGGGTGATCAATCCGACCCTTAAGGTGATTGAATTTGATCAAATTTCAGGGATGTGCAAGTTGTTGAACCAGCGCTTTGAGCACAGCCGGAATTCCGAGACTACGCCACCGCATGGCTGCGCCAACAAACGCTGGTATGATCTACCGTAAAGCCAGCACTTAAACTTTTCTCAACTACTGTCTGAGTCTTGTCGGTATGGAGCAGTATTTTGTCGAATTCCAAATCTGGAACCAGTCCAACTATTTGAAAATCAAAGAAGACTTTCCGCAGACCTGCAGAATTTGGAAGCAAGAGTATACTGTTCTTCGCGTGAAACCATCAGAATTCCACGGCGGTAGCCTTGGAATTCTTGAAAAAATATTTTTCCGGGTTGCAAACGAATTAATCGATATTAATTTTACATTGCATCTGCAATACGAATTAAAAGAGTTTTTAAGGTGTATTTGCAATGCTGTTTCCCACAACATGAACAAGAAAGCAGATATGACTTATCAAAGGATCCTTGAATTCCATGGACATGAGTGTCCTGGTATTGCCATCGGCTATCGGATGGCAACGGCTGCTCTAACGGAACTGGCAGAACTGCGAGCAGAAGATGAAGAACTGGTTGCAATTGTGGAGAATGATGCTTGCGGAGTTGATGCCGTGCAATGTCTGACTGGTTGTACCGCTGGCAAAGGCAATCTCATCTTTCGTGACTATGGCAAACAGGTATATACACTTTATTCGCGTCAGTCCCGGCTAGGCGTACGAGTTTGCTTTGACAGCAAGCGAGTTCCCGATGGTCTGCGTGAGCAGCGGGAACGCTTTACTCAATGGATACTTTCAGCGCCAGCAGAAGCAATGCTCTCGATAGAGAAAGTAACGATTGACGAACCTGACCACGCAAAGATACGTAAGAGCATCTCCTGTGCTTTTTGTGGGGAAGATGTTATGAGCTCTCGGGTAAGGCAGCTACATGGCAAACCGGCCTGCATCCCATGCTGGATGAAATACTCCGCGGATCCACAGTTTTCGTCTAAGGTAGCTGAAGCTGTGTCGTGACTTTGTTATCGCTCGCCGATGCTTTTACTGACTAACGCAGCAATAGGCAGTACTATAGGAAAACAAAAGACTGAGTATTGATGACAACCATTAAACTTTCACTACTAATATGAGCACTCACAATTTCCAGCCAATTGCCAACTTTATCTGAGCCGTTGCGGATCTCCTCCGTGGCCCTTACCATCCACCGCAATACGAGCGTGTCATGCTCCCAATGACAGTGCTACGCCGCTTTGATTGCGTTCTTGCCTTGTCTAAAGATTTGGTACTCCAAAGGCACGCCAGCCTTGAAGCCAGCGGAAAGGTCACGAATCCTGATTCAACGCTTAATGCCATTGCGAAAGACAAGGACGGTCGGCCACTTGGTTTTCACAATCACAGTCCACTCGATTTTCAGAAGCTAAAGGGCGACCCCGACAACGTCGGGCGCCACCTGCAGGACTACATCAACGGCTTCTCACAGAACATCAGAGACATCTTTGAAAAGTTCGAGTTCGACAAGGAAATCGAGAAAATGGAGGAGTCAAATCGGCTCTACCTCGTCGTCTCCAAGTTCGCCGAGATGGATTTCTATCCAGATCGCGTGGACAACATCGCCATGGGGCTCGTCTTTGAGGATCTCATCCGGCGCTTCAATGAAGCCGCCAACGAGACCGCCGGGGATCACTTTATCCCGCGCGAGGTGATTCGGCTCATGGTCAATCTGCTCATGGAACCGGATGACGATCTGCTCACCAACGGCAGCCCGATTGTAACGATTTGTGACCCGGCCTGCGGTACCGGCGGGATGCTCGCTGAGGCACAAAACTGGATTCGCGACCATAATGAAAATGCCATCGTCAAGGTTTTCGGCCAGGACTACAACCCACGCTCCTTCGCCGTCGCTGCCTCCGACCTGCTCATCAAGGGGCATAAGGATAGCCGGGTTGAATTGGGAAATACGCTCACTAACGCGCCTTTTGACGACATCGACGGTTTCGACTACCTGCTCGCCAATCCGCCCTTCGGCGTGGATTGGAAGGCGGAGCAGAAGGAAATCAATAAATGGAAGGATTTCCATGGTTATACTGGTAAGCTCCCGCGAGTCAACGATGGAGCGTTCCTTTTCCTACTCTACATGCTATCCAAGCGGCAGGACTTCCGCCCTTCGCCCGATCCGCAGAAAAACAAGCGCGGCACCCGTATCGCCATTGTCTTCAACGGCTCGCCGCTTTTCACCGGTGGCGCAGGTTCCGGCGAGAGCGGCATCCGCCGCTGGGTGATCGAAAACGACTGGTTGGAGGCCATCGTAGCCCTGCCTGAGCAGATGTTTTATAACACTGGCATCGGCACCTTCATCTGGATCGTCACCAACCGGAAATCAAAGCAGCGCAAAGGAAAAATCCAACTGATCGATAGCCGAGATCGCCACAGCCCGATGAAGCGTAGTCTTGGCGATAAACGCCGTTACCTTGATGCCGGGACGATAGACACTCTTACTCGCGAACATGGCGACTTCGAGCAAAGCACCACCAGTAAACTTTTCGATAACGAAGATTTCGGATACCGCCGCATCACCGTCGAGCGTCCCTTGCGCTTGCGTTTCCAGATTACCAACGAGGCCAAGGAGAACTTCCTCAATGCCTGCCCTGAACCTCACATTTCTCACTTTTTAAAACGCATTTTTACATTAATTTTCGGCGTGCTTCAAAAAGGCTTGTTTCCGGGTAACAGTTGTGCAGGCAAACGGCTCGTCGCCACTAGGCAAGCTGGCATACAAAGTACAACCTTGTTTAGAACTACGCCTTTTGCT
>JBAXYW010000480.1:0-3285 GCA_041670605.1 Lentisphaeria bacterium | reverse complement strand
GTGTCCTTGAAAAAGTTGTCTCTGTCCCTCACTAATAGATTTTAAGGGCAAGAAATGTTTGAAACGTCACAACTTGGTACAGTGACAAGTATCCCCGGTACAAGGAAGTCTGAATTTTACATTTCAAACCTGCTTTCGGTACTATAGGAAAAATGAGGGTAGTGCCTTTTTGACCAGTAGTTTTCTCCCAAATGCGAAAGTTGGGTTAGGTGGGAAGTGCCGGATTGGAATATCCGGGTAAGTTTTCCTAATTGTTGACGCATTACCCAGCATTTACAGGCAAAGATTTCCCATGCCTTTTTCAGAAAGTTTTCCCCCGCTGCTTTTATAGAATTTAGGAGAGACTCCGAAGTGCTTACGAAAAGCGCGTGACAACGAGAACCCACAGCTAAACCCGACTATAGAAGCAATCAGATCCAGCTTATAATTCGTGTACAGAAGAAGATTCGCGCTTTCCTTTATCCGAAGTTCATTCAGATATTTAATGGGGGATTGCTTGAGGTATTGCTGAGAAGCCTTAAAGAGCGCGGAAACGCTCAAATGACAAAAACGGGCCATTGTTTCGACGTCCCAATCCTTGTCCATTGATATTTTCACCGTATTGAACAGACTCTGAAGCTTCAGAAGCATAGGCGAAGCCGTGACATTGTTCCGCAACAGCCGCAGAAAACATTGCTCTACCAGTTTTCGGGCGTAAAAAACAATGCCAGTGTCGATTTCGTCTCTGCTGTCCTGCCGTGCATACTGTATTTTTACAAGGGTCACATACGTGTCCATGTCCGGCACAACGCTACTGAACATCGGCATATATTCAAGAAAATTCCATTCCAGTGCCTCTTTCCGCAAATGAAACCAGACCAGTTTGAGCTCAGCATCCGCCCCATATATATACCAACTGTCTGCAGGTAAGAAAAGCATTGTGCCCGTGCCATATTCCTCATCTGGTCCATGCAGACTGCGCCGGAACAACAAACGCCCGGAACGAACCATCAGCACAACATGATACGAATACCCATCGCCTCTTACCACCAAGTAAGGAGAGACAAGAGTGCTATTCCCCATCAAGTGTATCGAGGAGCTGAAACCGGTGTGAAGATTGGTTCTGTCAACCACGATATGCTCAATCGAACCTTTGGGAATAAATGTAGTTTGGGTTATGTTTGATGTAGGAAGTGCCATTTTTATTTTCCCGTACTGTATTATAATATAACATGTTTGATGAAATCATCTAACTCATTAGAAAAACAAGATTTAATTTGCTTTTAGGGGACTTTCCCTTCTGATTCGGCTCATGGTTTTTCCCATTTCCCCAACCATAAGCCAAAAGACAATCAGTTATCTTTCTCCCACAAAACTTATGAGCTTCTGCAAGACAATTCTGGAAACGTTGCCTGATACGCGTCTTCTCAAAGGAGATGTGCGCACCGCCTACCGTGATCCCGCGGTCACCTTCCATGACGGGGTATTTCACCTGTTCTTAACCCTCGTGGAAAACGAACCTCAGGAAGGTATCTTCATGTACCTCGCTAAGACAACAACTCGGAATTTCAGAGATTTTTCTCCCGTCCGGAAACTTACCTCTAGAGACAAACGCCTCAACTACTCAAGTCCAGGAAACGTTTTCCGCTTCCATGGCAAATTTTGGATCTGTATCCAGACTTACTGTAGGGAGAACGGTGAAATTTTCGGAAATGACAATTGCCGGATTTATACCAGCACTTCAGACGATCTGGAGACCTGGAGCGAGCCCGCGCTGATGCACGTCAAAGGCGATGATTTGCCCCCCGAAGAAATGGGTCGAATGATCGACCCATTCTGCTTTTTCGACATCCAGGATAATTCCAAAATATGGTGTTTTTTCAAACAGAACGGCATCTCCCGGGCCTGGACTCGGGACATGTGCCACTGGCACTACGAGGGACACATCAACGGCGGAGAAAATTCCTGCGTTGTCAATGAGCAAGGTATTTACTATGTCTGGAGTTCACCTGCCAATGGCATCGCTTTGCATACCGGTTCGGACCTGGAACTTTTGAAGGACACGGGAACATTGATCACCCTCGGACAGAATCACTGGAACTGGGCTCGGGGACGACTCACCGCCGGATTCGTACTCGATCTCAGGAAGAACCCCGACATTGGCATGGCTCTACTGTTCTATCATGGAACAGGTCCGAAAAAAGAACCCATTGTCTTTGACAATTTTGCCTCCATCGGCATCGCCTGGAGCCGCGATCTTGAAACCTGGAAATACCCCGAATCCACAAACTGAGTTTTTAGTCGTTGTTGAACTGAGCCGCTTCGCGGCAGTCAAGCCTTTCGGTTTATCAATTACAACTCTTTTTACCGCAGCATTTCTATGTTCCCTGCTATATTCAGCCACTTTTTAGTTTTACAGATATAAAAAAAGTGGTTGCCTTTTGTTATATCCCACATTCGGCAGTTTAAAATGAGCTTCTGCTTGGAGAAAAGATGCCAATGTGCACATTCAGCGACAGCAATCTGGATCGGGGCGCTGGACGCGATTCACAGGGTCGGAACATCGCGCATCATAACGGAGCCGGGCATCCGCGCGGTTAATCTTTTCTCGCTGGATACGGCTGCGACCAGCTATGACACGACCGCGACCAACGTGTGGGGTGAATATGTGGATGTCGATGGGAATCCACTCGCATCGGAGCCGAAGCTGGTCTTCGGACACAGCAAGGATGATCATCCGGAACTCAAGCAATTCATGACGGAACTGCTTTGCGTGGATCGTGGCGTTCCTATTTTCGGTGCGACCCTGGATGGGGATTCATCCGACAAGACATCGAACAACCGAATGCTTACACGCATCGGAGAGCTTATGAAACAGCACGGGCTTGGCAAAGGTTCCTTCATCTACGTCGCTGATTCGGCGATGGTGAGCGAAAGCAACCTTGCGGCTGCGGGAGAGAACCTGTTTGTCTCTCGCCTCCCATCCAATTATTATGATTGCGCGAAGTTGGTGTTCGAGACAGTGGAGAAAGCATGCTGGACGAAAATCGGAACGATTGCGGAGGAGCTGGGAGGCCCCAGGCGTCCGGCAGCCGTGTATAAATATGCAGAAGGCAAGATCACCGCAGCAGGCAAAGAATATCGCGCCATTGTCGTTCATTCTGACTTACTTGATCGGAGACGGCAGAAAAAGTTGGAGAAACAAATGGCCAAGTCGACCGCAGACCTGCGTACCCAGCTTAAGAAATGTGTGATGGAGTTCCATTGTGAACCAGACGCCGAGGCCGCCGCAAGACAGATGCGGGG
>JBAXYW010000479.1:0-3301 GCA_041670605.1 Lentisphaeria bacterium | reverse complement strand
TAACCATCATCTGAATCGCTATAAGATTGCTTTTTCGCAATTTCGGTCAGAGAACCGAATTCAGTGCCGGTATAGACTGCCAAAACCACTTCCGTGTCATAACCATAACTTCCCCAGTAAGTATCAAACTGAACCATGCCATCTTTGGGAGCAGTCCAGTGCCACCAGATGAACTCATCCCCCGGCTCAGGTTCATTTCCCTCCGTGCTTAATCTGGCGCTATTGCCAGTGCTTTGTCCTTTTTCCCCGGTAAGAACGATGGCATGGTCAAAATCGTAGTTGCTGGCCGGGGGGGGAGGAAGTTCGCTGCCAGCAGGCAGTTTTACTACCTGATAACAACTTAGAGACTCAATCCCGTTCCAGCTGGGGCTGCCATCCTGAAAGTAAATTTTGGCAAACGGTGGCAAGGAATAATTCTCAATCTCCGGCGGTCCTGCCAGGCAGTAAACCGCACGAAGGAAATCGCATTCACTTTGATCATAGAACCCAAATTTTTTGGTTTTGGGGCTTCCTTCCAGAACAATGGAAGATAAGCCGGAGCAGTATCTGAAGGCGTTTTCGCTGATGCTGATGATATTTTCCGGAATTGTGATCGTGGACAAACTGTAACATCCACGGAAGACATATGCATCAATCCGTGTCAGTCCTGAACCAAGCGTAACCGACTGCAAATTTTCACACCAGCGAAATGCTCCATAGCCAAGATGAGAGACGTTGTCCGGAATGGTGATAGAGGTCAGATTCCAGCATTCCTGGAAAGCCATTTTACCTATGTATAGCATGCTTTCCGGCAAAACGACTTCTGTCAATTCACCGCACATTTCGAAGGCTTCAGCCCCGATGTTGAGCAATCCATTGCCGAATCCAATATCAGATA
The DNA here is from genome assembly GCA_041670605.1 of Lentisphaeria bacterium. Lineage (GTDB taxonomy): Bacteria > Verrucomicrobiota > Lentisphaeria > Oligosphaerales > Oligosphaeraceae > JAQVUB01. The sequence goes on along the minus strand of JBAXYW010000479.1, from coordinate 2,424 downwards.
AAGCCCCGCAGTCCGAAAAGGCCCTATCTCCGATACTTATGACACTGTCCGGGAAGATGACTGTTTGCAGATCACAATTGGCAAATGCTTCCGGGCCGATGTGAACAACTCCTTCCGGGATGGAATATATCTCTTGGAGAGCGCCGATGGGATACTGGATGAGCTCTGTTTTGTCCTTGTTAAACAACACGCCATCATCGGAACTGGAATAGAAAGCATTGGCCGGGTCTACCATGATGGCAGACAGATTATCACAGTATCTAAAGGCGCCATTACCGATATATAGCAAGCCAGAAGGAAGGGTTAGAGAACGAAGATATTGAATTCCACTGAATGCATCGGAGCCGATAATGTTCACTCCTTGGGGAATGGTTGAAAAGTAAAGATTGCTGCAGCCGTCAAAAGCATTCTCACCAATGACCAGCAAACCATCCGGAAGCGAACATTCGACCATTACATTACAGCCATAAAATGCATTTTTCCCGATCCGGGTTATTGTTTCCGGCAATATGACTATGAAAACACCCCATTCATCACTCCACCAGGAACTCATGCTGCCTTGAAACGCCTCCTCGCCAATAGCAACAACCGGGAATCCTTCAATCTGGGTTGGAACACAGATGAGAAAAATGGCATTGTCATCAGAAAAATCCCGTTTTTTGTATCGGGTGATCGTAACTTCTCCTCTATCGATGACATATTCGAAATCTTCGCTGTTATCCGCCGGCAGCATAACAACTTCAAGAACGCCGAAATCTTCTCCGACATAGCCTTCCCAGTTTGGAGCACCTTCCCGATAATAAATTGTCGCATTGGGCGGGAAACTGTCGCTGTTATCAGGCTGTCCACCAAGGAAATAAATATGCCGCAGTTGATCGCAACCAAGGAATACATCACAACCAGTCGACATGAGAGTCTCAGGCAGAAAAATATTCCGTAACGATGAGCAATTGCAGAATGCTTCGCCTTCTATAAATTCGAGATTTCTGCCGAATCGAATGAAAATAAGTGCTGTGCAACCGGCAAAGGAACGGTAATTGATCGTTGTCAGGCTGTCAGGCAAATGAACGGTGGATAGATTCTCGCAGTTTTCAAAAGCAGATTCTCCCAAGCTGGTCAAGCCATTGCCGAAAACAACAGATTCGAGGGAAGAACAATCAGCAAAGGCGCTGTCACCAATTTGACGCAAATGATTGCCAAAAAATGTGGATTCCAGTTCATGGCATCCTTCAAAGGCTGAATTGCCGATGCTGATGAGAGTATTGGGAAAGGAAATTTCCCACAGACTTGTGCAATTCATGAACGCCGACGAGCCAATCGTTTCCAGGGTCACTGGCAAGAATACCGATTGCAAATTTTCGCAGCCGGCAAAAGCTCTTTCGCCAATATGAATCACGCCCTCCGGTATGCTGATGGAAGTCAGAGTTGAACAATTTTCAAAGGCACTCTCACCAATGGATATCACAGGATATCCATCAAATTCAGCCGGTATTTCAATTTCCGGTTCATCCCCTGCATAGTTACTGATTTCTACTGAGGTTTCTCCGTCAGCAAAAAACTGTCTGGTCTGCCATATGGGAATATCCGCTTCAAAGTAATAGGGTTCGGAAACTGCATCATCGTAGAATTGACATTGGGCGGTTAATACGGCTTTGTAGCTGCCTCGGCGATTGATCTTCCGGCAGCTTCCTGAAAAATTACCGGCCAACGGGTCATAGGCCAGAGTGACTGGCTCGCCAAAGGGAAGCCAAGCATCGCCTTGCTGGCGATATAGGCTACCTGTCACCACAGCATTTTCAACATTTGCACCGTTCAGGCTCGCCGTCACAGTCGCTGAAAAATCAATGACCAGATCATCACCTGCATTGAGCTCTTCAAAGCCCGGGGCAATGACCAGCCCTCCGCCACGCACCTCCAGCACAACTGGGTTGGATTGCAACTCCATTTCGTCACCTTCAAAATTATCCCAGGTGAAACTTGCGCTGCCCAATGTATAATATCCTGGGGCATCTGCCGTGACCCGGTAGGTATGCTCCTCGCTGTCGCTTTCTTCAAGCTTCTCGGCAAAACTCGAATCCGATAAACTACCGGACGTGCGGACGAGCCCAGCCGGCAAAGCGGCATCAATTAAGCTCGTATTGTCACCCGTGGAACTGTATTCCGTTGGATTGCTGATCGTGATTTTGACCGTCGCCTCCTGACCGACTAATACAGGATTCGGCGATATGCTCTTGGTTAATTCCAAATTGGGGATTTCCGTATTGAAACGCATATAAAAACGAATGTTTGAAAGGCTGGCAATCGTACCAATGCCGGAGTTGACCCCAGGATCAGAGGGAGTCGCCTCCGCTTTGATAGCAAAAATATTACCCTTTTCCATTAAATGGCTTGGACTGACATCCCAGCTAATCTCAGTGCTTGTGG
>JBAXYW010000478.1:0-3328 GCA_041670605.1 Lentisphaeria bacterium | reverse complement strand
CGAAGCATGTCAAATTCTTTCCGTTCGTTGGATCGCGACCTCTCCCAATGCGCACATTTTGCGTGTGGCGATCAGATCGGCTTCCGTCTGCGAGTATTGGAGCGGCGAAAGATCCGGGATGCGGTTGGCCAGTTCCAAGGCCATGGCAAGTCCGGTCACGCAATTGACGATAAATTGTTTGCGGCATTTGATCTGGTCGTCGATGTCGCCTTCCGCCCGAAGCATATGACAGTCGAATTCGCAAACGCCGCGCCATTCCATCTTTTTCAAGGTGTGGAACAGATATGCGGTTTCTTTCAAACCTTCCGGACCGGTTAGCGGGGGAAAATCATTGTCGAACTGCGCTTTGATTTGGCTTCCGAAATGAAGAAACTTCAATTTGTTCATACTGCAAAGGAAGGAGATCGTCATGGATGCATTCATCAGTGCCATACTTTCGTGCTGAAGAAGTTCCGGATTGACCCCCCAGAAATCCTTTTCTTTGAGCATGCCAAAGATGAAACCTGTTGCATGTCCACTGGTCGGAAGAAACATCTGTCCGCGTGGTTCATTAGGCTTTGGTTCCACTGTCGCTCCGACATAGTTGTCCATTTTTTGTTCCCGGATATATTCTGTCACATGGTTCAGGCCGTCGGCCAGCCAGCGGTATACGTTTGCCCAGTCTGTGACCACAGGGACCTCGAAGCCATCGCGTGCCACCCAGTAGACATAATATTTTGCTCCGAAGAATCGTCCGATTCGGAGTGTTCTTTCCACTTTCTTTGCGGCGAGTGCTCGGATGGCGGGATCCGGATTGCAGAGTCCGCCATTGCGGAACATGCGGTGTCCATGCAAACTGCAGATCGAAGCATGTACGCGTACTCCTGCTCCGTCGAGAATTTCCTTGATGACCCGCAGTTTCTTCGACGTCTCAGAGTCCGGGTCCAGATCGTCCTCCGGCTTTTCCGGATCCCATGAAACCAGGTCGTCGTCATGGTAACTGGTAGCCTCAATCAGACCTTCTCTGCCCGCCCAAGCGATGAGCTCCGCGACTTTCGCTGAGTCCATACGGTCAAGAACGGCTCCGCCAAAAGGATCGGAGAGCGGGGCGCCGACACACCAGAATGGCATGGAACGGGCGCTAATGCAGCTAAAATCTACTGACTTCATGGAATTTCACCTTTCTTTTTTGGAGCGATTATTTCTTCTTATAAAATAATAACTGATTTCTGTATTACCTCGAAACATGATAAAAAAGATGAAATTTGCGAGAAATATCCGATCGCCACTGGGAATCAAGTGTTGCAAGTTTACTTTTCCAACTCAAAATGCAAACTTGTCTTACGGATAAATTTTCCTCATTAGGACAGAAGCATCAGCAAAATTTCATTTCAGGATGAAAAGCCGATATTTCTTGTCAAAAACGAGCTGGATTTCGATGAATGCTCCTGGTGGGATTCAATCGCCTTTTCAAAGCATTAAACACAAGGAAACAACTTTTGTTCAAAACCTATCGAAATTGATCTGTAGATTTTACAATTTTCTCTGGAGGAGCTGGCATTCAGACTTTTCGAACCAAGAAAATTCCGGTATATATTATAACCGGATAGTTGCAAGCAGTCCCTGCTTTGGTTTTTTCTCGCTTTTGTCGGTTCGAACACTGCTTGTTTTTCCGCAAAGGGCAGAAAACATACGCTTCTGTTATTCCCTTATAAATGTCATTGAAAAACGGAACTCTGCCGCCAGCAAAAAACGTTTCAATATCCAGGAAGAAAAAAATGAAAACCACATTGCAGCATCTTGTCATGGCCACTTCGCTCAACGCAGTCCTTACCTTGCAGGCTGCCATCACAGTCTATCGCACCGGGGATGATTTCCTGGTCAAAAGCCGGTTTTCCGATGAGAAAGACATCGTGATCCGTATAACCCGGATTGCGAATGAAGAATCGTATCTGGTTCCCAGCGGCAGTGATATCCTCGAATATGCCAGCGGTCAGCGCTTGCATGCCAATGCTGACGAATATCCGGCAACACTTTTCGGGTCGTATGGCTACTTGAGTGGAAACCATGGCTCATCCTTTGGGCGTACCGTCACCATACTACAACACGGCATGACCGATCAGCAGATCGGTACCGAATTGACCGATACCGACAAAAACCGCTACTGTATCGTTCGCATTGAGGATCCCGACAATCTCTTCATCCATCCCGTGAATACCGGAATTCCAGGCCGGCCAAAATTCGCGTCTTTCCGAGGCGAAAAACTATTCCGCAACGATGTGGAACTCACGGTAACGACCTCGAAAATGAGTCAGATGTATCCGTTGAACCGAATTTACCGTCTTGAATTTCTGCTGGATGGTACGACGCCCCTCCCCGACCAGACGGTGATGGAATGCAATTTCCTTGATCACCTCTTGGTGCATGATGTTGTGCAACCTGAAGCCGTTGTTGACTTTCTGCTCAATCATTCGGGAAGCAAACCGGTTCCAGAATTTCAAAGCAGTTGGGCGATGCAAAAAATGGACAACTCGGTCGAATTGGCCGAATATGCGAAATTGCCGATTCTGATGAGGGTCGAAAACCGGTACCGTTATCAGGATCGGGGTTGTTCTGTACTGTATCGCAAATGCAGTTTCCCTGTCAACCTGCTTTCCGTCCGGCAGATGGAACAGATGTTCGGCTGGTTCGGGGGAGCCCTCGCGCCAGCTTCTCTGGAAGACTTTTATATACCGAAGCTGAAACCCCTGCGCATTCCCGTAAGCGGGACCCCTGATCAAGTTTTGGAGGCGGATTTCAGCGCCGTCTACCGAATGCCGAAAACAATGGACGTGAGTTATACCATCGAACGGGATGATTACCTCGACCCCGGTAATCCACCGGATCGCTTTATCCGGCTCACTGGCAAGGATCAACGGGAATATGGCATCGCCCTAGGATATTCTCTGTTCTCCGGCTGCACGGCCAGGGAAAATCAGGGAAAAGATCAGGATGAGGCTTTCTTTCTGTACCGCTCTAAAAAAATGTATCCATACTGCTATAAGCTGAACGATGTTACTCCTGGAACAGTCCTGGAATCCGTCAGCTATAAACAATACTTTTCCCCGCTTGACGATCCGGAGGCAACGGCCTTTTTCTTTCACCAGCAGCAGGATTCAAATGTCGTCTATTTCGACTGCCACAAGCCATTGAAAAATCATCGACTGAATCTGCCGCCCTTTCTGACTGGAAAAACTCTGAGTGTGCTGGAAAAGAGCCCCTCTGTCATTCTGCCGAAAATATCTCGCGTCCCTGAAGAGGGAATTTGCATTGACGTGGATGCTGATTACGGTTTTCTCGTATTAAAAAT
>JBAXYW010000477.1:0-3333 GCA_041670605.1 Lentisphaeria bacterium | reverse complement strand
CACTCCATAGGCCCCCTCACACGGGTCTTCATACGCTCTGCCACCCCACAATTTACAACTTACCATTTACAACTTACATCGCGAGCGAAGCCCACGCACTCCGCACTTTCCCGCTTATTAAGACCCCGAAAGCATTTAAGTTCAGAAATTATCCATGTCAGAACCTCTTTTAGCGGTCAACGATCTGCACATTTCCTTTCGCAGCGGGCAAAACCGAATCAAAGCTGTGTCAGGCGTGGATTTTATCATCCATGTTGGTGAGATGCTGGCTTTGGTTGGTGAATCCGGTTCCGGCAAAACAGTGACAGCTCTGTCCTTACTAGGACTGTTGCCGCAACCGGCAGCCATACTGGAAAGGGGGCAGGCTACTTTTGCCAGCGTTAATCTTTTTCAATTGTCAGAAAAACAGTGGCAGGATTTTCGCGGCAATCAGATTTCGATGATCTTCCAGGAACCGATGACCGCACTGAACCCAGTGCTGACTGTAGGTTTCCAGATCAGCGAAGTCTTGCGACGTCATCAAAAACTGAAAGGCAAAGCGCTGCAGCAACGTTGCCTTGAACTGATCCAGCAGGTCGGCTTGCCGGATCCGGAACAGCGCATGAAAGATTATCCGCACCAGCTTTCCGGCGGAATGCGGCAGCGCGTCATGATTGCCATTGCCCTGGCCTGCCAGCCACGACTCTTGATCGCCGATGAACCGACCACCGCACTGGATGTCACGGTTCAGGCCCAAATTATGGAACTGTTGAACCGCCTGCGCCAAGAAACCGGCACTGCCGTCCTGTTTATTACCCACAATCTCGCGTTGGTCTCTCAATACGCCGAACGCGTTGCAGTTATGTATGGCGGACAAATCGTCGAAAGCGCTCCAAACCGCGAGCTGTTCAGCAACCCCGCCCATCCCTATACAAGAATGCTGCTGCGGGCAATGCCGCAAGCGGTGACTCGAGGCCAGCAGCTGGTGACCATTGAAGGCAGCCTGAATAACAACGCTCAAGGCTGCCCCTTTGCAAAGCGTTGCCCTCTGGCTTTGCCAGCCTGCCAAGAACTAAGCCCCCCGGAAATTCGTTTAACCGCAAATCATACTCTGCGTTGCCATTTATCAGGAACCGTTCCGGCTTTGCCAAGCGCTGCCGCATTGCCAAGCGACGATCCTACACAGAGCAATGCGCCCAACGAGCCTCCTGTGCTACAAGTCACAGGGCTACAGGTCTGGTTTCCGGTCAAAGCAGGCCTGTTCAAGCGCAGCACAGCTCAAGTCAAGGCAGTGGCTGGAATTGATTTTTCCTTATATCCTGGTGAAACCCTGGCTCTGGTAGGGGAATCCGGCTGCGGCAAAACCAGTGTTGGCAAGGCTCTGATCCGTTTGCTGCTGATCAAGGCGGGTGAAATTACCCTAAATTCAATTCATCTTGAAAAAATGTCGCCGAAAAAGTTACGTCCCTTGCGGAAAAAGATTCAAATGATCTTTCAGGATCCTTTTTCCAGTCTGAATCCCCGCTTGATGATCGGTGAAAGCATCGAGGAGGGCATGCTCCTGCAAAACATCGGCGAGACTGCAGAAGAACGCCTGGACTTGCAGAAAAAACTGCTGCAGCAAGTCGGGCTGGACGAAAAAATGCTGAATCGTTATCCGCACCAGTTTTCCGGCGGACAACGGCAGCGGATTGTTCTGGCCAGAGCCCTGGCACTGGAACCCGAAGTCATCATCTGCGATGAATGCACCAGCGCCCTGGATGTCTCGGTACAGGCACAGATTCTAAACCTGCTTAAGGAAATTCAGCGGCAACACCGGCTGGCCTACCTTTTCATCACCCACGACCTCAGCGTAGTCAGCTATCTGGCCGACCGGGTCGCCGTCATGTATCTGGGAAAAATTGTTGAACTGGGACGGATGGAGGATATCTTCTCAGCAACAGCGCATCCCTATACAAGAGCGTTGCTGGCCGCAGCCCCCCGTCTTGATGCCAATGGCATTCCGAAAATTCATCTGGAGGGCGATGTTCCCAGTCCAGTTTCTCCCCCGCCGGGTTGTCCTTTTCATCCCCGCTGTCCGCAAGCCAAAGCCGTCTGCCGCCTGGAACTTCCGCCTGAGACGAGGCTGTCGGCGACACATTCCTGCACCTGTCACTTTCCCTTGAATCACCACAAGCTACCTTGATGCCTGAAAGGAAAATGCAGATGCATACTTTGGAATCCCTGCAGAAAGATCTGATCAATCTGGGGCTTACCCGGAAGGATATGCTGCTGGTGCATTCTTCGATGAAAGCCATCGGCGAGGTCGTGGGACGTGCAGATACCGTACTGGACGCCTTGATGACCTATCTTGGGCCAGAAGGACTTCTCGTCTTTCCAACCCTGAGCTGGAGTAAGGTGAACGCGGAACAACCAGTGTATTCAGTGCGCCATACACCCGTAGTCACCGGTATCCTGCCAGAATTATTCCGTCAGCGCCCAGGCGTCCACCGTTCCCTGCATCCAACCCATTCGCTCGCGGCATTTGGACAGGATGCAGAAACATTTATCGCGGGACACGAAGCGTTTTCCACGCCCTGTGCTCGAAAATCCCCCTGGGGCAAACTCTATGACCGCCAGGCAAAAATTTTGTTCATCGGGACTTCCATTGCTCACAATACTCTGTTGCATGCTGTGGAAGAATGGGGCAATGCCGACGAGATCTTCAAAGAAACCCAGCAGCAACTCTTTGTAATCGACGAAAATAACCGGAAAATTTCCGTGCCTTCGTTTCGACATAACGGCGGACATTCGCAATTTTATGACCGCCTGGCAGCACATTTTGAAGCAGCCGGCGCCCTCAGCAAAGGCCATTTCGGCGATGCACAATGTTTCCTGCTGGATGCTCGCAAAGCCGCAGATATCACCTTGGAAATTCTGAAAAAATATCCCGCCGCCTTTACCGTACCCTGGAATAATGCACACCCGGATTTCTGGAACAGTTCATCTGCATTCTGAACCTTAAAGTTGCTAATCCGCGGATAAATTGATTGACTTAATATCCTTCATCTGATTTATTATTAAGCAGTTGTGGATATTTTAACGAGTGTATTTCCCGGCTCGGGAGGACAAACAACCCCACATTTCTCAGCAAAATTCTCGAAAAAATCTTATTTTCTCGTTTTTTTTTATTGGCCTGTTTATATGAGGTGGTTTTCCTAACTGTTGGAGTGGCAAACAGCAAAATCAGCAGTAATTTAATATTGTATCTTGATTTCTTTCTTTTTCGGAGTAAATTCTTTATATAAAGTTCAGGACTAAAATCCACAAAAATCTGATAACTTGAAATAACAAGGAGAACTGGGAAGAATGGAT
>JBAXYW010000476.1:0-3351 GCA_041670605.1 Lentisphaeria bacterium | reverse complement strand
GCTATTGCCGGCGACCAGATAGCCGTCTTGCCGCAGCTGCTCATACAGCCGATTGCCGCCGGTCTTGTAGCCGGACTGGTTGAGGATCTTGGCCAGATCCCGGACCAGAATTAAGCTGTCGCTGTTGGCTACGCTGTCCGCGAAAAATGCTTTCGGCTTAAGGTCCGCAATCTGCTTGTCACGCTCAGCCAGCGTTGCATCAGCGATTTTCAGCGCCTGCGCCATGATCTGCGCCGGTGTCATGTCCGGAGTTGCTGCGATATAGCCGCCAGTCTTGCGGATGGCTGGGATGACCTCGTGGGTGATCCAGCGCTTGAAGGCTTTGGCTTCTGCTTTTCGGCTCAGAAAAATAACTTCATACAATGAAGGTTCATTGATAAAGTTCGCAAATTGCTTGCGACCTAACGAATCGGTGACCTCATTACTAATGAGGGCATCCTCATCAAGGCGACTTGCGACTTGTGACGGGTTCCCGATTTCGAGAGCCCGGCAAACGTCAGTAAGCGCGAACCAAGGGTCGTTGTTGACTGTCAATGTTCTAATAGTCCCAAAATCTGAACTGTCGAACACTGACATGCTTGTGCTATAATTATTCGTGCTATAATTATTCATGGATATTCCTTTCTGCCGGTTCTTCCGGCTGGCCGTCTGTTTGGGCAGGCGGTCTTTTTTTGCCTTTCGGCGTCCGATGCGCTGCGCAGGATCATGTGCGGGGATTGTGCCGCCACAAGGTGCCTGCCGCTATGTCCGCCTCCCGCCGTGCTCCGGCTTGCTCAGGGCTGCCCGGGGCGGGGCTTTATGTCGTGGGTGCTAGTGATAATTGCTCATGCAGTCAAATTTTTTCGGTTGAACTGATCTTTAAGTTCAGTTTTTAGGCAAAAAAACATAATCTGCGCTGATCTGATACAGATCGCACAGCGCCTTGAAATTGGCTGCGTCTATCTGCGTGCGTCCTTTTTCCCAATTGATAATGGTGGTTTTCCCTTTTCCTACAGCTTTTGCAGCTGCTGTTTGGGTTAGCCCCGCATTCACTCTTGCCGCCGCAAGAGTGATTCTGAAAGTTTCACCGTTCATGCTTTCCTCCTTTCGCTGAACTTTAAGTTCAGTTTAAGTATAAAACCTTTGTACGCGATTGTCAACACTTTTTGACCATTTATTCTCCTTTTAGAATTGACTTTTAGTTCAGATAAGATTAAACTTATGGTAACAGTGAAAGAGGTATTGCGTATGAGCGAGCAGGAATTTAAAAAGCTTTTTGCTAAGAATCTAGATTTCTATCTATCAAAAAACGGAATGACTAATCTGGATTTAGCTGAGAAACTTGGCGTTTCGGAATCGGCTGTGGCATCTTGGCGGCGCGGCGACAAGTCGGCCAGAATGAAGTATGTAGACCAAATGTGCGAGATTTTCGGAATTCGCCGCACTGACATGATGTCTGATGATAAGCATGAGCGTTACATTGATCCGGAGACAGCGCAGATTGCTGAAAAGATATACAGCAGCAAGGAACTGCGGCTATTGTTTAATGCAGCAAAAGATGCGTCCTCGGATGACCTTAAAACAACTTATGACATGTTAAAAGCTTTAAAAGACAAGGAAGTCGGCAATGATAATTGATGGAATTGGGCAAGTCCTTTTGCTGGATTTGCCCTGCCGGGTCGGCGGCTGTACGACCATTAATGATGATGGTAGCTATACGATCATCATTAACGCGCGCTTAAGCCTGCAGCAGCAGCGGGACGCATTGGCAGAAGAACTCCAGCACATTCATCTCGGACATTTTTGTCGCGCCCTGACGGCGGAGCAGGCAGAATCTGAAGTAGTAATATCAAGTCCAGACGGGCTTGAATATATAAGGAGGGAATTATGGAAACGGAACAAAAAAACCATTTAGATCAATTTGCGTTGAAAAAGGACGCAACACAGGCAACACCGCCGATCTTGTCTTATATCTGGCTCGCATGGGCACTTGTGTCAGTGGGGGCGCTGGTCGCCATGACGCAGGGGGTGGATGCAGGCTTGATGGGGCTTGTTTTTGTGGCTAATACGCTGTCAACGATTTTCCTGCACATGTTCCTGCGCATCTTGCTGGACATCAAGGCTTCACTAGCGGAAATCGCCAAAGCCGCTAAGGACGGGAGGGCGACATGCGCGGACAAAAAATAAAGCTGCCGGACTGGGCAAAGATCATCCTGTTTTTTGCAGTGATGCTGGGAGTCGCTGGCGGAATCGGCGGGGTCCTGAACCTTGCTGCTAAAGCGGAGACCGCCAGCACGACAACTAAGGCAAGCACGGCTGCAGCAGTCACAACGCAGGAGTGGTCAGAAGAAACAGCCCTTAGGGATATAGAGGCGCGCCTTCCTGACGTGATGACATCCGGCGTAAAGCTGATTAGTTTGTCAATCAGCGATGGTGATCTTCGGGCAGTGCTTGATATGTCGGCCGTAAATCCCAAACCGCTAACTTTGCCTGATATAGTAGAAATGGAAGCCAGTTCCATTACGGACGAAATCTTATCTAACAAAGGTCATGACCAATTCTGGGACACCGTGACGATTGATTGCGGCGACGCCGGAATAGTGACGTGTGATAAAGGCGACATCCGATCTAACGGATACGGCGGCCGTTATTTTGACAGCGTGAAAATTTATGATCAGGTATTCAAATAAGGAGGGAATTATGGACGAAAAATCAGCATTTGACGTGCAACCGCAGCAGGTGCCGTCTCAGCAAACACAATCGCAGCAGGGCTATTGTCAGCCGCCTATCAACATTAACATTCAAAACACCAACACCAACACCAACACGAATCCAGCTGCCAGAGGGACACAGGTGTCTCCAAAAAAACGCAAAGTAGCTTTGCTGCTAGCTATTTTCTTGGGGGCGTTTGGCGTCCACCGATTCTACGTGGGGAAAGTCGGGACAGGCATCATCTGGCTATTCACGGCCGGCTTGTGTGGCATCGGCTGGCTGATTGATGTTATCAAAATTGCGACTGGCACGTTCCGGGACGGAGCAGGCCGCATTATCCAGAATTGGTAAATAAATAACCCCTGACCGGACGTGAGCAATCGAGCGGTCAAGGGAATGCGGAGCACAAACACAGCGCCCTTGCAATCATCTTAGCACAAGGGCATGGGAGGGAGCATGCCTAAGTACGGCAAAATATTTTTGAAATATAAAAAATCCACGCGCAAAGACGGCATGCAGTCTTACACCTACCGAACAGCGGAGGGCAAGCGCACCAGCGCTGTCCAGCGGAAGAATGAATCCGTCATGGCGTTCACGGCCCGCTGCCACCAGCTGGATGAGGCCAATGACATTCAGCAGGCCGATATCTCATGCACGTTT
>JBAXYW010000475.1:0-3356 GCA_041670605.1 Lentisphaeria bacterium | reverse complement strand
AGCAGGAAGGTTTCGATCTGGCGCATGGTATCGAGGGAGACGCCGACAATGATCAGCAGGCTGGTGCCCCCAAAGAATTGGGCGATAACGCCAGGAATTCCCATGGAATTGCTAAGAATCATCGGGAAGACGGCCAATACCGTAAGTGCGAGGGCGCCGGCCAGGGTGATTCGGGTCATGGCATGATCCAAGAAATCTGAAGTAGGCGAGCCGGGGCGGATGCCGGGGATATACCCACCGCGTTTCTGCAAGTCATCAGCAATTTGAATAGGATTGAACTGATTGGCTACCCAGAAGAAGGAAAAAACCAAAATCAGAAAGCCATAGAGCATCAGATAGCCATTGGATCCATACTGGACATTTGGAATCAACCAGCGGAAGAAAGCCCAATCCGGGGCGAAACGCAGAAACATCATCGGGAACGACAGAATCGCTCCTGCGAAGATGATCGGCATAACACCGGAATAATTCACGCGCAGTGGCAAATAACTAGTTTGCACATTGCTAGTTTTGCCGACACCGGCTACGCGCTGTGCGTAACGGATTGGAATTTTACGCATTCCCTGTGTCAGGGCGATCGCACCGGCGGTAACGAGGAAGAACATGGCCAGTAGGATCAGCAGATGAATCGAATGAATTTCGCTGCCACCCGTAGCTGCCCCGCCGATAACTAGTGTAAATAAACTCATCAGAGCACCAGGCAAGCGGGCTATGATATTGACGGTTATGATCAGCGAAGCGCCATTACCGATGCCAAATTCAGTGATCATTTCGCCGAGCCAAGTAATAAACATGGCACCGGAGGTCAAGATAATAACAGTTGAAATGACAAAGCCAGCACCTGGATTTTGGATGACACTGACTCCGCTACCAAGGTTCAGTTTTTCTGGCGAAATCATTGCCAAAGAAAACATCGTACCTTGAATAATACAGATGACGATGGTAACCAGACGCATGATCTGGTTGTATTTCTGATGACCGGATTCGCCTTCCCGCATCATCTTGTTCAGAGCCGGTATAACAGGAGTCATCAATTGCAGGATGATCGAAGCCGAAATATACGGCATGATCCCCAAAGCACCAACGGCAAAATTCTCCATGGCGCCTCCGCTGAATAAATCCAGCATGTCGAGAACGCCGCCGGTTCCTTTGTTGGCATTCATGGATTTGAAAAGCTCAGCTAAGGCGCTAGGATCAACCCCGGGGCAGGGGATGATGCTGGCAAGCCGGCAGAGAGCGATGATCCCGAATGTAAACAGCAAGCGCTTTTTCAGTTCAGGTATCTTAAAACAGTTTAGATAAGCTGAAAGCATGTTTTAATCCTTGTGGTCGATTAACAATTCAAGGCAGGGCATCCCAAGTCTGTGCTGCCTACCGGTAGAAACGAGCAGGAGAAGAGGCTTCAACTGCCGAATTCAGACCAGCTCACAGCTGCCGCCAGCGGCTTCAATCTTCTCTTTTGCACTCGCAGAAAATTTATTTGCCTTGACTTGGAGTGCCTTACTGACTGTACCATCGCCCAGAATTTTCAGCGGCAGAGAGTTTCGTCCGAGTAAACCGCGCTTCTGCAGTTCCTCACGGTCAATCATCTGGCTGTCCGAAAAATTTTCTTCTAAGACCACAATATTAATCACGTTGAATTCGATGTGATTGGGATTTTTAAAACCGCGTTTGGGTAAACGTCGGATCAGGGGAATCTGGCCGCCTTCAAAATAGGGGCGTCGGCTGTAGCCAGCCCGGGATTTAGCTCCCTTGTCACCACGACCGGCCGTTCTGCCATTTCCAGAACCATCACCGCGGCCGACGCGTTTGCGGGGCTGACGTGGTACTGTATTTTTTAACTCGTTCAGTTTCATTTGTGCCATTCCTCACTTGTGCATTTTCCAGGCCTCAAAGGGTATTCCGATCCCGTTTTGCCAGAATTTCGGCTCGTGTTCGCAGTTTTTTCAAAGCCTCAAAAGTCGCTTTGACCACGTTGACGGAATTTTTGGAACCCAGAGATTTTGCCAGCACATCTTTGATGCCTGCCAGTTCCAAGACTGCGCGCATTCCACCACCTGCGATCAACCCGGTACCCTCAGAAGCCGGACGGATCAAAACTTTTGCTCCACTGAAGTTACATTCCACCAGGTGAGTAACGGTTTTCTTATACATCGGTACCATCATGGTGTTTTTTCGCGCCTGTTCGCCGCCTTTTCGAATAGCATCGGCAACTTCATTTGCTTTGCCGAAACCCATACCAACCCGGCCTGAACGATCACCGACCACTACCAGAGCACTGAAGGAAAAATTTCGTCCGCCTTTGACCACTTTACTGCTGCGGTTTACCGCAACGACATTTTCGTCGAGCTCGCGGGGTATTGCTGGCGCTTCCCCGACGGGCAGTCCGGTCTGGGCTTTCGGCATTTCCTTTTCCGATTTTTCTTGAATTTGACTTGTCACGGAAGGTTCTCCCAATTTAGGCTGATGGCTCTTGACGACAGTTAAAAGTGAATGTTGAAAGAAGAATACAAAAAAAATTACTTTGCGAACAGGACTTTGCTGCGTCAACTGGCATCAACCGGAAACACTTAAAATTCTAAACCCGCTTCACGAGCGGCATCAGCTAAAGCTTTGATACAGCCATGATACGTATAACCGCCACGGTCAAAAACGATTCGTTTAAAGTTGGCCTCGAGAGCTCGTCCGGCAATGATTTTGCCAAGCTCGACGGCACTGGCCACGTTGGCGGACAGCTTCTTTTCCCGCAGTTCCTTTTCGATGCTGGAAGCGGAAAGCAGAGTGCATCCTGCGACATCGTCAATGATTTGAACATAGATATGCTTGCCCGTCCGACAAACACACAATCTCGGAATTTCCGCTGTGCCGGAAACTTTTTGGCGCAGGCGGTTATGGCGGCGGATCCGTGCTTGTTTTTTTGTTAATTTACTCATTTTGAGCTTTGCTCCATTCGCATTATCATCCTCCGGATAATCCACCGGACGAAACTTACCAATTCAGGCCAGAATCAAACGGTCTTGCCTTCTTTGAGCGTGATCTTTTCACCGAGGTAGCGTACGCCTTTGCCATGGTAGGCATCCGGTTTGCGGAAACGTCGGATCGTCGCGGTGACTTGTCCGACCTTCTGTTTATCGATGCTTTCCAAGTTGATGTGGGTTTGATCCGGCATGGTCACTGTAACCCCTTCCGGTACTTCAAAGACAACCGGGTTTGAAAAGCCCAGATTAAGGGTTAATGTTTTACCGGCAATCTGACCCCGATATCCGACCCCGAAGAGTTCGAGTTGTTTTTTGAATCCTTCGCTTACTCCGATAATCATGCCATTCAGAAGACTGCGAACCAAGCCGTGTTTCATT
>JBAXYW010000474.1:0-3373 GCA_041670605.1 Lentisphaeria bacterium | reverse complement strand
TAAGAATTCCACTGGGAATTTTCACGTCCGGCCTTATTTTCGCGTCCGGCATTAAAGCCCAGCGACTGAGTAGGAAGGCCGTCAAAGCCCAGAGATTTCCAGGGAATGATAAAGGTGGCCTGCCAGTCTTTTTTGTCGATATGGTTAATGACTTTCCATGAACCATTCCATTGTGAGAAGACTTTCCATGGATCACCGGGCATGTTCTGCTTCAGTTCGGCCTCAAAAGTGCAATTATTCGGATTCGTGGCAAACTGCCAGGCAAGATGGCGGAAAGGGGCACTGATAAAAAGCTCGAAACAATCGTCGGTAAAAATCGGCGCATCCTGAATTGCGTTTGTGCATTCGCGGCGGAGTTCGTCGGGCGAGTTGATCGGGGCAATAAAGCCGACATAAAGATTGCTGGCATCATAAGTCAGCTTCAGTTCCGTCTGCTCCAGAGCCGGTTCAGCGCTAACACAAAAATAGAAACCGGTAAGACTGCTGCCAGAAGACCATTCACTTGGTGGCAATTCGGGATCGAAACCAGGCGCAGACGATGCTACAACAGCATTATCGTCAAGAAAAGAAAAAGTGATTTTTTGGAAGGCGAGCTCATAAGCGTTGGCCTGTCCCGAAAGAACACATTGGATGATCGCCGACTCGGGCGGAATATCTACCAGGGCCGCCGAGCTGGTCGTCCATTCAGTGGCAGATGGAAGGTTAACGCGGGTCGTGCCGTTGCCGCCATTAGGACCACCCTGGCGGTTAAAGTTCAGACTGATTTGAGGATTGGCATTGGCGCTGGATTTGTAAGTCACGGCAACTGTGAGAGCATTGGCGTTGGCCGGGACACTGGCATAGAAATAAGCACAAAGCAACTCCTGCTCTGGAGTTTTGCTCAGAACATAACCCTCCGGAGTTTCTACCAGGGCGGCGGCCTCTTTCAGCGGATAAGCTGTGACGCGACGGGATGTCGTAAAGTCATAGTTGACGGCCTGGGCACTGAGAAAAGCAATGGCGCCAATGAGGTAAATAAGGCAACTTAGTTTTCTGGTCATACTGGAAAATCCCTTTCTTTGCATCGATGCATTGCGGAAATACTCATGAACTAAATGAGGAAACATGGATTTAAAAACAATTTGGTTTTCTGGCTATTGTTCTTTTGCAAGCTTTTTTTTCTTTATCTCAAAAATCCAGTCAAAAAACGCCTTTAATCAATGGGTTCAAAACGAAGATAGTCAAACCAGGCGGTACCGATACCACCGACGCTGTACATCCTGACGTAGGGCTTTGAACCGGGTTGATGCTGCGAAATGACTTCAAATGAATTATAGGTCCAAGGCATATTGGACTGGACGGGCAGCGCAGGATAAGAATGATTGACGCCATCGTTAAAATAGACAAAAATTGCCGGAGCCTGTTTGCCGGGGTCTATGTCATCCGTACGGAGGTAGAAACTGAGAAGATATTTTTTCCCGGGGATGATGGTCGGCAAATATTGTCCGACGCTGAAGGTACTGGCATCGTTATTACGGAGCCGCAGGCTTTTGCCGCCGAACATGAAAAAGCGTTCATCGAAAGCGACCTTGGGGTCTGGCCCCTGAACATCGCTTTCACTGCAATGCCAAGCACCGAAAAAGCGCCCGTTCGCCTGGCAGTCGAAATCGGCATCCCGCAAGCAGTTATTGTCGGAGACCGGTATAAAGGTAAGACTGCCAAATTTGATGATTTCATGGTACTTGCTGATAAAGGGACTCCAACTGTGATAGCTTGGACTCCAGTTAGGCCTTGCCTGAACCCGCGCCCGAGTCACATTAAAAACACAATTTTGCGGGTCGAGGTCCTTGAGAACGGCTCGAGGAATGGCGAGTTCCAAAACCCAACGGTCAGCCAAAAGTTGAGCTTGGACTTGCGCGCCTGAATTCCAACCCCAGTCGTGGACATCCTGACCCTCTATGCGCTGGATGGATAAATCCGAAAAGTCGCCCCGAGGATTGATCAACAGTTGAAAGTAATTTTTGCGGTCACCGCTGGGGTTGACGAAAACTTCAACACAAGAGTACATCCAAATATTAGGGTCGTCAAACTCGTGCTGGCGAAAATCGAGACTCGCCATGTCCGGTTCGAAACATTCAACAGCGAGATATAGGAACTGCTCATCTTGGCCAGGCTTGACTCGAGTTTTGACCAGCGTTTCCTGCCCGTTGAGAGCACTGAGCCAAAGCGACTTGCCTTGCTGCCAGACCAATTCATCAAGACGGCCATCCAAGTGCGGCGGCTGCACGCTGAAGTCGTCAATGAGGTGATTTAATTTTTTGGCATTTTCAAGGTTAATGGAAAACTTGCGGGCTTCGGCTCGTAAACGACCGAAAAACTCCTGACGAAAAAATTGGAGTCGCTTCAGTGCGGCGGGATCCTCTTGGGCAGCAACTTCGCCTTCGTCAAAAAGCTGGTCAAGACGATCGAGTTCATTTTGGTTGTAGATTTTTGACCAAAGATCGTAGGTCGAGGGGGGCAGCGAGCTGGGTCCTAAAGGCGTATCCATTGATTTGCCAACCACCTGCCGCATCCAGAGCTCCTCCAAGCGGTCGAGAACCTTGGTGACGGCGGCAGCGCCAGAGCCAAAAAGTGCCTGATAAGCCCGGGCAATAAGCGGCTCCGGATCAATCGAGTTATTCCAGGCTAATTTACTGAAGACATAGAAATTAAAGACATTGAAAATTGCCGCATCGGACTCAGATTCCATGAAAGCGCCGATTGTGTTGGGATTAATTTCCCGGTAATAGCGTCCAACGGCATGCGGAGTGGAGATCGGAATACCTGGAATATCGGTCTTGCCATATTTGTTGACATAGTTCCAAAGCCAAACCTTACGATTGATTTTCTGGTTCCAGTCCAAAACCAGGGCAGTATCACGCCGCCTGAACTCGGGAATAAACTCAGACCAAGGACCATAAGGAGCTACTTGCACCAAAACATTCGCTGGAATCTCAAAGGGGGGGATGTCCCGGTGCAAACCATAAGCCATCTGCGTCAGATAGCCGGGGACACCCTCGGCAGTCAAACGCTTCGCCCAAGCAACAGTCAAGCGCCAAATGTGATCCGATTGACCTTGCGGCGAAGCCGCCCGGATTGCCTGACATTGCTCGCAATAACAGGGCTGATAGCCATCTTGCGGCATGACGTTGAAATAGCAATTGCGAGCAGCATTCGCATCCCAGACGCAGGCATTGAAACGTTGATGCCAAATCTTACGCACCGAAGCAGGCTCCCCGAGCAGAAAAGACTTGGCATCCTGGTAGATTTCCTCAACAATAGGGCTGGAAAAACAAAGTTGACCACTGTGCCGGGAATTGATGTCGATGCTGCGCTGACCATTTTTTTGCAACGC
>JBAXYW010000473.1:0-3374 GCA_041670605.1 Lentisphaeria bacterium | reverse complement strand
TTTGCTTCGTATTGTAGCTGACTTTGATCTGCGTGTTGGGCAGCTGACGTAACTCTTCAATAGCTTTCACGTCCGTTGCGCCCATGTAGGAGGTGGTGATGATGCGCAGCTTGCCGCCATTTTGGGTAAACTCCCGCAGCTCGTCCATGATGAGGCGCAAGCCGCTCCACTTGATGAAGCTCACCAGCATGTCGATGCGGTCGGCGGAAGCAATCTCTTTTTTCAGCTCCGTGTACATCTGTGGCTCGTGAACAGCGCCGGTGAACAGGCTGCTCTGGGCCATGGAGGTCTCCGGACGGGTAAGGTCTGCGGCGGTTTTGCCGGCTGCCAGCCGGGGGTCTGCTTCCCGTAAAAGCGCAAGAAGCTGCTCTGCCTGCTCCGCGACGGACAGAGCGGCAAAGTCAGCTTCTTGTGTGGAAGTCTGTATTAAGGTGACGATTTGATTGGTGAGTGCCACTTGTGCGGCGATATCGCCGCCGTTATCGAGTACGTTGTCCAGGCCCTTTTGAACAACGTCCGCCAGATACTGCGAGAGCACATGGGAGGCCTCCGCCTTGTCGATGGGCGCAGTATCCTTGCGGGCCTGCGGGATCTCCGCGAGCTCGCTTTTCAGTTTTGTGTTGATGACTTGTTCGTATAGGCCGGGATGTAACATGAGTGGCACCTCAAAACTCAATTTGATAAATCAACCTATGATGGCGTTCCTCTGTAACCTTGCTCTGGAGCGAAAAATCACTCCCGGCAGAAATCTTACTCATTGCCCCATCAATCTTTGCTGCGGTGTTTGCTCCGATGGTGGCGAAATCGGAACCTTTAAACTCAATGGTAAACGCCTTGATCGCTCCGTTTCCCTTACCTGTGCAACGCATGTCAATCAAGTTTCGGATATTGTCATCATGGGCAAACCAAGCCAGGGTGGGCGGTATAGGTTGCCGCTCGCCAACAAACTCAGCGTGTGCCACGGATTTTCGCTTGGATTCTTTTTCGGATGTTACACTTCGCTCCTCGCTACTGTTTGCACTTGCTTTTATAACGCCTAATCCGTCCTTTGCACGCGCCGACGCTCGTTGGCTCGCCTCTCTTTTCTCACTTGAGGTATCTGCCATTTCTACGCTATAACTCTTTGCTCCCAAGCAGTACGCAATGTGCTGCAGCTCCGCCAGTCTGGATTCCTGCATCTTATCAAAATAGCAATCCAAACGGATAAAACGTGTTCTGTCAAACGGGTCTACATAGTATACCGAATCGCAAACGGCAGCGGGAATAAAGTGAAGCCCGCTGAACGCAATTGCCTCATCGTACAGACTAAATACTTCCACTCCTTTGGTATTGCTGCGCCAACCAATGGCACCTTCGCATACATCAATGCCTTTGCGCACAACATCATCAACGATCATGACCAGATTTGGAATGCCGAAGTCCTCTTTTTTATAATCCTCTGGGAAAATTGGATTGTATTTTCTAATAAGTGCTTTTCGGTTTTCTTCCTGTGCCTTAGAAACGAGAGATTGCGCGCTCGTAAGCGTATCACCGGCAGCTTTTTTTCCTACTTCCGCCGCTTTTTCCAATGCGCTTCCCACGTTTTTAACGCCTTTTTGCAAATCAATCTTCATGGAGTTTCTCCTCACTATCACTTTTATTGGAGTCTGAATGAGGAATGTCCTCAAAAAAGGCATCCTTCACAATAGGCTTTGTTTTTCTCGCGTCTGTCGGTTTCTCGGCATCCTTTGGGATGGCCCAGGCTTTGCCGAACTTGGTTAGACCAGGGATGCGGTCTTGAGCGCAGAGGACCTGCACTCGGCGGCGGGTAATACCCCATTTTTCTGCGGCTTCGGCGATTGATATGTAATCCATGGCGTTCACCTCTCGTTTGTATACAAAAACAGCCCCACGCATGTGGGGCATTTCCGTTTCACAGCTGGCTGCCATCCAAAACGGTACAGGCCCTTATAGCTTTGCGTCGCCGTCTTTCGACGGCTTTGCCAGTAATTCATTATTTTTGTTTATTATATACCAGTTGGCGAATAGTTGCAATCAAATGTGAAGTAAATAGGGAAAGGTTTCCAGACATCTAAGTTCGATATGGTCATTGGCGGCGAATAAGACATCTCACAAGATTTGAACTGTCCCAAATTTTCGGACAGTTCAAATCTTGTATAATATGAAAACTGAATTTTTTATTAGCACAGCAAATGCAAAAGTCGTAATTCCCATGCGCCGGTGGAGAAGCTGCTTCTTTGTTTACAGCCAGATTAACAGACCCACGGCAAGCAGGATAACCAATAATACCATCAGGTTTGTCAGGCATCCGCTTTTTGGTGGCTGCCTTTTCTTCGATTCTTCATCTAATACGGCCATTGTAATCCCGATATCCACAGGATCAATTTTCCCATTTCCGTTCCAGTCAAGCAATCTGGTCACCTCTTCAAAAGAGTAGGGTGCTATGTTTGATAGGTAATCACAAGACTTGATCCGCGCCCCTTGGGCGGCCTTTCAATCACCATATCACCCGACTTCATCAGCTGATACATCGCATTGCATACAGTGGGCATTCTGCTGTTTAAGTGGAGCTCTTTATGAATTTCGCCGCTGCGGAGGGTAATGGACTTCTCTCCACTTTTGCCTGCTGTCTCGATTTTGCTTTTGAGATATGCGGCAACCTCATGAACACCCGGCTGCTTATTGGCAGATACTTCTTTTTTGACGGACGGCTGATGGGAAGCATTTGCAGGGCTGTCGGCAGTTTTTACAGGGATGCTGCCGCACAGGGCTGCAATCTCCTGAAATTCCCCGGCGCTGAGCGGCGTTCCGTCCAAGCCCTGCACAAGCCAAAGCCCGCTGGTCCTGATCGCCTGGACCGGGCTGTATCTGCCGCGCCAGAGATCGCCGGGGCGAAAATCGTCGGCCTCATGAAGCGTAGCGATGATACCTTCTTCATAACGCAGTCGTGCTTCGGCGCTTTGAATGGGGAAGCAGGTAAATGTAATGTTTTCCTGCAAATAGCGGCTGATCTGCTGCTCAAGCTGTGCCTGAAATTCTTCGTCGAAAGCGTCCCCGTGTTTCAGCTGCATTGCCCGTTTGTCTCTGGAATCATCTGACCAGATAGGAAGATAGGGGTGGCAGTTTTTGTTGAGAATGGCTTTCCCGATATTTTTCCGAAAAATACTCCCATCTTTATTGCCTTTCAAGAAGTGATCCCGAAGGCGCTGTTTTAAACGGCCATCGGAGGTATGCGTCCCGATGCGCACGATTCGGTCATAGCCGTGATATCGTTCGCCCGTCTCAAACATGATGTAGATCCCGTTGCTGAATGGGATTTGATCGATCCTATCAAAGCGGTATCTTGGCATGCTGCAAAAGAGCTGATGCAGCTT
>JBAXYW010000472.1:0-3376 GCA_041670605.1 Lentisphaeria bacterium | reverse complement strand
TTTGGTCGCTTTGGTCGCTTTGGTCGCTTTGGTCGCTTTGGTCGCTTTGGTCGCTTTGGTCGCTTTGGTCGCTTTGGTCGCTTTGGTCGCTTTGGTCGCTTTGGTCGCTTGTTTTACAGAGAGTCCGGCCAGTGTTTTCTGAAAGCGCTCGGTGACCCGGATGCTGCCGCATTCCCAGAGGCTGATCATCGTTGGGCTGCTGCCGCAAAGTTTCCCAAATGCGGTTTGAGTCAGCCCCAGATTCTTTCGCAAAGACTTGATATTTTCAGGAGACCATGGGGTTGCCGCAGCAGCTGTTTTTTTGGCCGCCAGTACGGTGGGTTTGGCTGCGGGCGACGGAATGTTTTTGGTGGTCGGCTTAGTGGCTACGTCTTCTTCGAGGCTATCGAATTCCATGTCGAAGACATTGGCGAGCTTATCGGCAGCGATTTCGGAGCTGACGCCTTCGGTGAGCGTATCGATGACTTCGGAGCCGATCAACTCGCTTTCCTGAATGCCTCGCAAGGTAAAGAAAAGTTTCGGGTCTTCATCCAGCCGTGCGCCGATGCCATAAAATACGGCTGCAAGGTGTTTGCATAAGTCCGCCCAGTCCGGGCACGAACAACTCGTGGTGATTTCCTTTGGTGACGGGAAAAGTCCGCTATCCCGGTTGCAGAATTCGGTCAGGATATCCGGCGGCAATTTTCCCTGCACTAGGGCGAGCAGCGAAGTGATCTTGCCCAGGCATTTCGTTTTCAATGCCTCCCAGCGGTCTTTGGCCAAAGGTTTGATGTCAATCGATATTTTATAGGGTTTGCTGGCGCTGCCGGTGACCAGCGCACTTACCTTGCCGGTCGTGATCTGCAAATCAATCACAGCACCTGCCCGGACATAAGAACGCCCGCGTGGTAAACGGTTCGAGTAATCTTGGTAGGATTCCACATTGTCACACCAAGCTTTGCCCCAGAACTGTTTCGCAATCTTGTTCCCGCTGATAAGCACAGGATGCAACTGCGTGCCATCTTTGGAAAGCTTCGTGGCCATTTTCTCATTCCGCCGTTTTTTTTCGGCGACGGAGACGTAGGGCGGATACCAGTTGTTATACCGGCTCATGTCTTACTCCATTTGGTTGATATCAAGTTTGACAAAGTTGAGTAATTCATCGTTCGTCATTTGCGTAAGCAGTTTTTCAGCACCCTCGTTCAGCAGTTCATCGGCAAGATTCTGTTTGTCCATGATCAGTGCGTCAATCTTCTCTTCCAACGTGCCTTTGCAGATAAACTTATGAACCAGGACATTGCGTTTCTGGCCAATGCGGAAGGCGCGGTCACTGGCCTGATTCTCGACGGCGGGGTTCCACCAGCGGTCGAAATGAATAACGTGATTGGCGGCGGTGAGGTTGAGTCCCGTACCGGCGGCCTTCAACGAGAGCACAAAGAAAGGCGGACCATCGTCTTCCTGAAAGGCAGCGACCAGTTTGCCACGTTCTTTCACCGGAGTGCCACCATGCAAAATCAAACCCGGGCGTCCGAAACAGTTCTGCAGATGCTCATGCAGAGGTTCGGTCATCTCCCGAAACTGCGTAAAAAGCAATAACTTTTCCTGCCGGGACGAAATGGATTCGATGATTTCTGCAAGCCGTAAAAATTTGCCAGCGGCATCCGGCGAAAAATCTCCGGTGCCGAGAAAATGCGCCGGATGGTTGCAGATTTGCTTAAAGCGCATCAGATAGGCCAGCACAATCCCGCGGCGCCGGATGCCTTCGGTCTCTTCCTGAATCGCACGCTGCATCTCATCGACGCAATGCTGATAGATGGCAGCTTGCTGTTTTGTCAGGTTGCAGTAGACCTTGAGCTCCGTCTTGTCCGGAAGATCCGTAATAATACGTTTGTCCGTCTTGAGCCGCCGTAGAATAAAGGGTTGCGTCAATTTACGCAGCGGAGTGTAATCCGTCGTGATTTTTTTGCTGAAATCCAGGAAGTTTTTCAGATTGCCAAGCAAACCCGGATTGACGAAATCAAAGATGCTCCATAGATCAGCGAGACGGTTTTCGACCGGTGTACCGGTCAGGGCGATGCGGAAGCGTCCATGCAGGTTGCGCACCGCCTTGCTCTGTTTGGAGGCCGGATTCTTGATCGCCTGCGCTTCGTCAGCAATGACTGCAGGAAAGGTCAACGCTGCGAGTTTCGGCAGGCGCGGCAGCATGCCGTAGGTGACCAAAGCCAGATCGAAGTGCGAGAGGTAGGCCGCGGGATTTTTTTCAAAGGCCGCCCACTTCTTTTTCTCCATCGCAGAGGCATGCAGAGTGATAATTTTCAAGTCCGGTGTAAAGCGGTCGCTCTCATTCTTCCAGTTCGCCAACAAGGTGGCCGGCAACACGAGCAGTACTGGAAGCTTCTGCAGAACAGCGGCCTTTTTCCATAATTTGATCAGTGAAAGAACCTGCAGTGTTTTTCCCAGTCCCATATCATCGGCCAGGCAGGTGCCAAGCCCCAACGAAGAAGTCCGCCAGAGGTATTTGATGCCGTCATACTGGTAGGGACGTAAAACATGAAGCAGGTCGTTGGGCAATTCCGGAAGTGAAATTTCAGCCGGATTGCGTAATTCTTGCAACAGCTTTTTCAATTCGCCGGAGGGTGCAAAACTGCAATAGTCACTTTCCTCGATCGCGGTGCTGCTCCTTGGGTTGAGGTCAGCTCCGGCCAGTAAGCGCAGACCCTCGGCAATCGACAGACCATCCATTTTCGCCAGGCGTTCGGCTTCCTTCCACTGCGCCAGCAAAGCGGTAATTTTTTCCGGCTCTGCAGTGACCCACTGGCCTTTGATTCGCACTAGACCCCCTTGGGAATGCAGCAGTTCTTCAATTTCAGCAGAAGTCAGGGTTTCCCCACCCAGAGTGACGCCAACGGAAAAATTCAGCAGGGCACCGGCGCCAAGCATGCCTTTTTTGCTGACATCAAGCGAGACAGAGACTTTGGCTTTTGCTGGCGTGCTTTTCCAAAGATTGACAATACGGACGACAATATTTGCTTCTTCAAAAAGCGGGATGTCCTTGAGGAAGTCAAAGGCCTCTCGGCTGCTCCAAGCAACGGGTTGAAAGATCCGGCGGGTTTCCAGGAGTTCCCGGATGATCTTGCTTTTTTCGGCTGCGGTCTGGATTGGCAAGAGCAGGGCTTCCAGTGATTGAGGTTGCCCGGCGTATGCCCTCAGCGCCGCGGCCAGTGGCAGGTGTTTTGCTTTGTCGCCATCGACGCGGTAGACGAAGCTTGCCATGAAGGCGAAGGGGCATTCTCCGCTGGAATCACCTTTGTTTTCCGCCAGATGAAAAGCTACTTTGCCGACATCCCGCCAGGCCGGTGAAAGATTGCGTACGAAGTCCGTGAATGAGCCGGCATAG
>JBAXYW010000471.1:0-3396 GCA_041670605.1 Lentisphaeria bacterium | reverse complement strand
GGCCAGAGCCGAAAAAGCGGCAGCCGCAGACCCCGACCCCAGAGCTCTGATGCATGTACAACGCGATCGTGATATCTTTGCCTATACATGGGAAACCGCCCGCAAAGTTTATCTGGAAAGCTACCGGGAACTGAATGCTTACCGTATTCGTGGGCCAATCAAAATCGACGGTGTTTTTGATGAAGAAGACTGGAAATCGGCGGATGTCATGACCGGCTTCATTTGTTCACCTTGGGTAAAACAAAAAATGCAAGTAGTTCAGACTCTTTTCCGAGTTGTTTATGAACCGGAAAATTTATATATTGCCATTGATGCTATGGAGCCGACTCCGGAAAATATGATTGCGACAAAAATTGCGCCTGACGGCCCGCACCGTAAAATGGGCAATGCGCTGGAGATTTTTTTCAATTATCCTGATATGTCTGCGGAATACTATCATTATATCATAAATTCAGTCGGCTCTCTCATTGATGCACGGCACGGCCCATCTAAAAGAGATATTACCTATAATGGGGAAATAGAATATGCCAGCAAAATTCTGCCGGATCGATGGACTCTTGAATTACGAATACCAACTGCCAACGTAGGGATGAAGTGTTTCGACGGTGCCGCTTGGCTACTTAATATTGCTCGTTGCCGTAAAGTCAACGAAGAAAATGCTGAACTTTCCAGCTGGTGTAGCGGCCACTTCCATGGCATCGATAATTTTGGCGTCATCAAATTTACTCCTTCCAGAAGCAATGAAGTCAAGTAGGAATCCGATACAGTTATTTGGGATAATCCGGAGCTGGAAGCTCCAGCCACTTCGGAAGGCAAGCTGGAGCAAACGGAAAAAGTTGTTATTGTAGGAAGACCCGTTTCCACTGTTAAATGTATGACTTGAAGTTTCAAAAAGGCTGGCGCTGAAACTACCGTGTACTCAGCAGATGCGGAACGCCGTTTCAATAGGCTGACCAGAATTTTTTCAGAGACCTTGCATCATAAGCAAGCACAAGAAAGAAGAGAAGGCCTGTACAGCGTAGGGACTTGGGCATATTCGGCAGAAAACATAAATAGAACGGAGGAGCAGAGAGCAAAATCAGAAAGGCCAGAATCCAAGACTGTACAATCGCCATTTTACGTAAAAAACAGACTGCAGTTGTCTCGTTTTGTCGTATTCCGAGTTGAAATTTACAAATCTTGAATTATTTTGATAGTAACAGAAATATTAGAGATCGTGATGATTTTCAGGACAGATAGGGATGGCCGGTTGTTTCCGGTCGTTTTTTTTTTGTGTTAAGGACGTCAGGGGGAAGGTTTGGCGGAGCTCCTGTGTCTGGTATATGTTTTCAAGCGTCATGAGGATGGGAACGAATGAATCCTGCGATTTTGGCGATTTTAGTGATTGGTTTCGGGGGGGGGCTGTCGTTGCTCTGCAATCTGAGCAAGGTGGAGCGCGTACGTGCGGGTGGGGCGGTGCTGACCGGACTTGGTTCCTGCCTGCTGGGCAGTGTGATTGCTCTGCTGTGGGTAATAGTCAGGATTTTTCGAGCCGGTTTTGGGGATTATTCGGAGTTTCTGCCCTTGCTGTTTCTGTTGCCGGTGCTGGTGGTGGGCAGTTTGGCCGGTATTCATGCAGTGGGCTATCTGTCCGGAAAGCATGGCAGTGGGCGCCTGGGCTTGTTTTGGTTCTTATTCAATCTGACGTTGGCCATGATAATTGGGGTGACCCAGGCCGATCAGCCGGTCACTTTTCTGCTGGCCTGGGAGGGAATGGGACTGTTCAGTTTCGCACTGGTGGCTTTTGAACATCAGTCTCGGGAAAGTATGCGGGCAGCCTGGATTTATTTTCTCGCTTGCCATGCCGGGGGGGCTTTGCTCCTGATGATGTTCTTTTTCCGAAATAATGGCGACGTCGCCTCACCGCTTGCTTTTTTTAGCTGCGGGATGTTGGGGTTCGGACTGAAAGCCGGGTTCCCTTTGTTGCATATCTGGCTGCCGGAAGCCCATCCCGCTGCGCCCGCACCGGTCTCTGCTGTGCTTTCCGCCGGCATGATCAATCTCGGTTTTTATGGGATTTTGCGTTGGGTGGCTTTGCCGGGTATGGTTTCTGCGCAACAGCTGGGCATGACGCTGTTGCTGGTTGGCATGGCCGGAGCCTTGCTGGGCGTCCTTTTTGCCTTGCCGCAAAAAAATCTCAAACGTTTGTTAGCGTATTCCAGTATTGAAAATATGGGGATCATTGCGCTTGGTCTCGGGCTGGGTTTTCTGGGCAGTGCTTGGCAGAATGTGGAGATTAGCGTGCTGGGCTTTTGCGGCGCATTTCTGCATCTTCTCAATCACGCGGCATTGAAAGGCGGTCTGTTTCTTGCCGCCGGGAATGTTTTCAAAGCGACTGGACAGCTCAATATAGATCTGCTGGGTGGCCTGCAGAAACGACTGCCAAGAACCGGTACTAGCTTTACAATGTCGGCCATTGCACTGAGCGGCCTGCCTCCCGGAAATGCTTTTTTCGGAGAACTTTTGCTTTATGTTGCTGCCGGTAAAGGGATTGCTCTGGGGACTGGGGCTTCCGTGGCCTGTTCTCTGGTAGCCATGCTGACGCTGGCCTTGAGCGGTGGGCTGGCTGCCACCGTTTTCAGCAAAGCTGCAGGCGCCATATTTCTTGGTGAGCCGCGCAGCAAAGCCGCCGCAGAAGCAGAACGGCTGCCGCGGAGTATGACGACTGCCTTGCTGCTTTTTGCTGTTTTGAGCGGGTTGTTGCTTGTGTTTTCTCCTCTTCTGGCACTGAAATTCGCCACCGTTATTTCGGGCGAGGCCTTTCTTTTTCAGCCGAATGTGCAAGGGGTTGATCCGATATTACTGGAACAAGGTTTTCGTATTCTATTGCTTGTGCTGGGCAGCTTTATATTGCTGCTATGGTTGGTTGCGGTATTGTACTGGTTCCGAGTTAAGGCTCTGCCGCGGGGCAAACGGAATGTGAGGCGCGGTACTTGGGATTGCGGATATGCTCGTCCGGATGCCCGCATGGAATATACTGGCACGGCCTTTGTGCAGCCTCTGGTGGATCTGTTCGCCGGCATCCTGCGCCCTATTAAACGCTTGCACCCGCCCAAGGGATTCTTCCCGGTTGATGGCGAAGTCCGCGTCAGCTGTAAAGATGGCGGCGAACAGCTGTTCTGGAGACCGCTGGTGGACTGGACGGTGCGGATTGCCATCTTTACCCATCGCCTGCAATCTGGACATTTGCATCTCTACATCCTTTTCATGTTGCTGGCTCTGCTGGCCATGCTGATCTGGGGTTTTGCCGGGGGAATGTAACTTGTGAGTTGTAAATTGTAAGTTGTAAATTGTAAGTTGTAAATTGTAAGTTGTAAATTGTAAGTTGTAAATTGTAAATTGTAAATTGTAAGTTGT
>JBAXYW010000470.1:0-3400 GCA_041670605.1 Lentisphaeria bacterium | reverse complement strand
GTTCCTGGTCAGGCGTCTGGTGCTTAGGCATGCCAGGGATGCAGTTGAGTGGAATGGCCTCGGGTTTTGAATCAAACAGGCCCTCCGGTTCAAACCCGCTGCCGCACTGGACATACATCCGTGGCGTCATCCATTCCTTGAAACATCCAGGAAGCACCTGCGCGGCTTCCTCGCACAACTCGTTCAATGTTTTTTCCACGCTTATTCTATTTCCTTTGATGCTTATGAAAACGTTCTATTTTATATTGTCATAGACCACTTCATGCTCTAGGATGGAATTTTTTGTGCGTCTGTTCCAGACGTGCAAAATTAGTGTGGGTGTAGATTTGTGTTGTCGCTATGCTGGAATGGCCGAGCATTTCCTGAATCACCCTTAAATCCGCGCCGTTGTTAAGAAGGTGCGTGGCAAAAGAATGACGCAGAATATGCGGATAAAGATTTTTGCTGATGCCCGCACGAAGGGCCGCTTCCTTGACCAGCACCCAGACCCGCGCCCGGGTCAAAGCAACACCACTTTTTGACACAAACAGTACCACCGCCCGGCCGTCCGGATCCAGCTGCGGACGGGCTTCCTCAAGATAACGCTTCAAACTGCGCGCTGCGCTTTTGCCGAAAGGAACCATGCGTTCACGGCTCCCCTTCCCCAAAACGCGCAGTACACCCTGTTGAAAATCAACGCCATCCAGCCGCAATCCCGTCAGCTCCGACACCCGCAAACCGGATGCATACAAAAGCTCGAGAAGCGCCTTGTTGCGCAATTCCAGTGGAGAACGCCCTTTGAAGGCATTCAGCAGGGAATCCACCTCGGCTATTGACAAAAATTCCGGGATCAGTTTCCAGAAACGCGGGCTGTCCATGACTTCAGTGATGTCACCCGGAACCGCTTTTTCGCGGGCCATCCAGCGAAAAAATACCCGGATGGACACCAGCCGGCGTCCCAAGGTGGCCGTGGCGCAACCATGCCCTTTTTCCTGCTCAAGAAAATCCAGAATGTGATCCCTGTTTACCTGATTAGCCTGATCAATCCCAAGCCCTTCCAGAAATTCCAGAAAAAAATTCAGATCGCTGGAATAAGCCGCCACCGTGTTGGCGGATAAACCACGCTCCAAAACCAAGTCTTCTGAAAATGTTTGCAGCAAATCCCGCATTACGAACCTTTTAAATCATCCTGTATGGTAGCAGTCTGTAAAGCTTTTTTTACAACAAAAGACACTAACGACCCGAAAAAATTTCAGGGAAAGTACGACGTATGAAAAAGCAGTCAAAGCAGCTTCCCTGAAATTTTTTCGGGTTGTTACGTGCTTTTCGTTGTTAAAAAAAGCTTGCTCCAATAATATAGTTCGTCAGCAAAAAGGTTTGTTCGGAAAGCGAATCCTGACGGCAATGGAGTATAGTATTAGGAAATTCTGCAAACACCCCAAAATTCTTGGCTGGAGCTGCCTCTTCAACCCATGCAGCCAGCCAGGATCTCCTCCTCTGGTTTATCAGATTTCAGGACGCCGACCATGGTTTTTTTTCTGATGCTGAATCTTTCTTTCCATGACTGGATTGAGACCAGGCCGGAAAGCATGGCAGCCGGAATCCTGCTCCTTCTGATCTTACAGATTCTGCTGATCTGGATTCACTTACGTTATCTGCACCTGCATAAAAGCACACTGGCTATCTTCGATACACTGCCCTTAAGGGTGACCATCATGGATCAGAAAAACCGGGTGGTTTTTCACCGCGTGGAAGAAGATTTGCAGCAGGAATTGGGTGCGCCAGCGACCCTCGATGACTTTAAAGGCATCGATCGCGAACTGATCCAACAGACACTCGAGCAAGTCCGACAAACTGGACTGCCGCAAACCCTCAATTATTCCCTCAACGATAAAAATCGTATTGCACGATTCTCTATGCTGCCGCATAAAATTTTCGGCAGGGATAAAATTCTCTGGATTTCACAGGACTTCACGCAAGTCCTCCAACAGCAAAAACAGCTGGATCTGAGTTATTTACTGCTGAAAAAAGCCTGCAGTCAGGCGAATATGAATTTCTACCGCTATGACCTCAACTCACGAAATGTCGATATCCTTAATTTCGATGCCGGTGAGCAAGGGCCAACCTGCACAGGAAATATCGAGCTCGCTAAAAAAAGCCTGCTCAGGGAAGATTACCTCCGCCTGAAGCAATTCCGTGATGAAATCCTGCAGGGGCAACGGCAGGAATTCTCATGCGACGTACACTTCAATATGGACGGAATCAAAAAATACTGTGTGATTACTGGCAAACTCCTCCAGGAAGACAGTGATCACCCGGGAAAAAAGGAAATTTTTGGGATTATCCAGGATATTACTCCGGTTATTGAGACCCGTCAGAAGTTTGGTGAGATGCAGGCGATATTTCGCAGTCTGCTGGATGGTATTCCGAATATCGCTTACATTCTCGAACTCAAAGAAGGTGAGCTTCTGCTGCAAGCCGCAAATCGAAAATTTGCCCAGTTCATCGGCCGTCCGGAACAGGATTTGACCGGATTCAAATGGATGGATCTGGCAGGGTTCCGGCCAGAACAGGGACAACAGCTCCAGGAACATGCTTTGCAACTGTTCACCTCGGGTCAATCGCAGGAAAAATACCATAACCTGTTTAATGCCCGTGGCGAAATTCATTTCTATCACAACAGTAAAATTATCATTCAACTCAGTCCGGAACGTCGCCTGCTGTTGAATATCGATACCGATCTGACCGATCTGGAAGAATCCAAGCGCACTGCCGAAAAATCTCAGAAACAGATGCAGGAACTGGTTTTTCAGTTGAACAATCAGATTGCCAATGCCAATATCGTCAACCGCTATCTGCAGAACATCACCCTTCCCAATGATTTTGACAAGGCCATTAACAACCTGCTGGAAATTATCGGGAAATATACGCAGGCAGACCGCTGCTATATCTTTGAGATTGCTCCGGATGGCTGGGCCTCCAATACGCATGAATGGGTCAAATCCGGCATCACCCCCGAAATCAGCAACCTCCAGAACGTCAATACGCAGCTTTTTTTCCCAGGCTGGCTGGAAAGAATGTCTCAACACCGGGACGTCATCGTCAGCAATTTGAACAGCCTGGAAAATCCGCTTGCCAGTTTGCCGTCCGCTCCGCGACAGGCCCGTTCACTGCTGGTCAGCGGAATTTGGGAAAATGAACGCTTGGCCGGCTTCATCGGCATCGACTTCATCGCCCAAAAACGAAATTTCAGCGACAGCGACATTGAAACGATGCACAACACCGTCAATCTCTATTTGCTGACCAAGGAACATCATCGGCAAATGAATGACATCACGGAAAACGTCAAACTGCAACGCCAGATTGTGGATAACATGACCATTCCGGTGGCTATCATGGATCTGGATTTCAACCTGATCAT
>JBAXYW010000469.1:0-3413 GCA_041670605.1 Lentisphaeria bacterium | reverse complement strand
TCTTCGGGCACCAAGGTGACGGAGCCATCCGGATGATGAATCAGCGGGAACGGTTCTCCCCAATAACGCTGCCGTGAAAAGAGCCAGTCACGCAGTTTGAAATTCACGGTTGCTTTGCCGATGTTTTTGCTTTCCAGCCATTTTGAAATTTTCAGTTTAGCCTCAGCCACAGGCAGTTCATTGATGGAAAATTCCGGATTGGCTGAATTGAACAGGACGCCATCTCCGGTCCAGCAGGCCTGGCCTGCTAGGACAGCTTCCAGGGAGACGCCGGCCTCGGCGCAGTCCTTTTCCGATGGCTTCAGAATGCAGACAATCGGGAGGCTGAATTTGCTGGCGAATTCGAAGTCTCGGGTGTCATGGGCAGGTACGGCCATGATGGCACCAGTTCCATAGGTGCTCAGCACATAATCGGAAATCCAGATCGGAATGGACTTGCCATTGACTGGATTGATGGCACTCGCGCCGATGAATTCACCCGTTTTATCCTTGTTCAATTCCGTGCGGTCAAGCTCGGATTTGCTGCGAGCAGCTTCCTGGTAGGCCTGTACGGCAGTCCGTTTTTCCGAAGTGGTCAGCTTGTCAACCAGGCGGTGTTCCGGAGCCAGCACCATGTAGGTGGCTCCAAATAAGGTGTCTGGACGAGTGGTGTAAACCCGAATTTTTTCATCGCTGCCCTGTACCTGGAAATCGACTTCCGCACCGGTGGATTTGCCGATCCAGTTTTTTTGCATTTCCTTGGTACCTTCCGGCCAGTCGAGTCCATCAATCCCGGCCAGCAGTTTTTCGGCGTATTCGGTAATTTTTAATACCCATTGGCGGATAGGTTTTCGGATGACTGGATAGTTGCCGACTTCGGAGCGGCCATTGATGACTTCTTCATTGGCCAGGA
Source organism: Lentisphaeria bacterium (assembly GCA_041670605.1). Classification (GTDB taxonomy): domain Bacteria; phylum Verrucomicrobiota; class Lentisphaeria; order Oligosphaerales; family Oligosphaeraceae; genus JAQVUB01. The sequence continues at coordinate 2,521 of JBAXYW010000469.1, read as the reverse complement.
CGGTTCCGAGTTCCGGGCACCAGTTGACTGGCTGTTCAGATTCATAAGCAAGCCCCTGCTCGAAGAGCTTGGTAAAGATCCACTGTGTCCACTTGTAGTATTTTGGGTCTGTGGTATTGATTTCGCGATCCCAGTCGAAGCTGAAGCCGAAAGCTTGCAGCTGTTTGCGGAAGACTTCGACATTTTTTTGCGTCGTGATTGCCGGATGGGTGCCAGTTTTGACGGCGTATTGTTCGGCGGGCAGGCCGAAGGCATCCCAGCCCATCGTATGCAGTACGTTGAAGCCTTTCATGCGTTTGTATCGGCACCAGATATCAGAAGCAGTATATCCTTCCGGATGGCCGACATGTAAACCTGCGCCGGAGGGATAGGGGAACATGTCCAGGACATAGAGTTTGGGACGTGAATAATCACAGTCAATGGCCTTGAAGGTCTTGTTTTCTTTCCAATAATTTTGCCATTTGGCTTCGACAGCCGCAGGTTCGTATTGCGTGCATTCTTTTTCAGGCATCAGTCCGGTATTCCTATAGTAAAACGAGGGTGTATAAAGCTCTCTAGCAGATCAAAAAACACAGTAATGTAATTCCAATACCGGGGAAAAGCAATTCGGGGAGCGGAGGGGTGTGGGCTGACGCCCACTTTTGTAAGTTGTAAGTTGTCAATTGTGGGGGACGGGAGCAGAATATTTTTTATTTTATGGGCAATCTTTTTTCCAGAGTTTTATTTGCAAAAACAAGGATTACAGATATAGTATTTAATAGCAACAGATTTGTCAATGCTCAGGTGGCGGAATTGGCAGACGCGCTAGGTTGAGGGCCTAGTGGGGTAACACCCGTGCGGGTTCAAATCCCGCCCCGAGCACCAGTTGATTTTGAAGAACCGTAAATTTCAAATTTACGGTTCTTTTTTTTGTTGATTTATTGTTCAAAGAGCGGAGGCAATAATTCGTCGTCCGTTTTTTATTGGTTTCGGGCAAGAAACTGCAGAAATACCCGTTTATATTGAATAGGGGACGGTATATTTAATGGAGTTTTGTTTTGCCAGGCTCAGGCAAGCCTATTCGGGAAATGATGAAACGACAGAATTTTACATTAATTGAAGTGATGATTGCTTCCACCATACTAGCTATGGCCGTGGTGGCGAGCATGGGGATCATTGGTAGCGCCCGCTCGAATTTGCTGCGGGCGCAGAAGCGCTGGGCGCGCCAGCATATTCTCAGTCAGGCCGCGGAGGCCTATCTGCTGGGTGGTGTGCATACCGTTTTGCCGGATGGGGTTTTGCCACAGGGTTTTTCGGCGAATTGTTATTTATATGATGTGGAGGATTTGCATGAAGATGCATTGGAATCCATCCGGGAATGGCGCCTTGGCGAATTTCATATTCAGGTCTTCGATGTCAATGGCAAATTGATGGATGAAGTGCGTGTCCGCAAGCTCGTTAAAGAGGAAGATCTTGAATTATGACGCGGAAACATGCTTTCACTTTAATGGAAATTATCATTGCTATCAGTATCTTTCTGATCGTTGCGCTGACCCTTTATTCCTACTCCCGGGAAACCAGCAACAGCTGGCGAAGGATTATTGCCGAACGCAATCGTTTCAGCGAACTGTTGGCACTGGATCGTTCTCTGAACAGCGTGCTGGATCATATGATTCCATTCACCTGGCCGGATCAGGATGGCGTCAAGACGCCTTTTCTGATTGCAAGGCGGGATTATTTGCGCTGTGCGTATCTGCATCGCCTGAATGATGAAGTCGAAGGCGCCTTGCGCTTTGCAGAATTTGTGTTGGAAAATGATAATCTGTATCTGGTATACAGCGACCGCGCCTTTTTGGATTGGGAAGAAGTTGGAGACCGCAAAAAGACGGCTTTACTGGCGGAAAAAATCGAGTCGGTGCAGTTTTTGTATGCGGATTGGAGTGATGATGACAGCTTGGATTGGGGAAGGCGGCTGCTGTGGTTCGATGAATGGGAAAACGTAGAGTCTGAACGCATGGATGTCCCCCTGGCTGTCAAATTGACAATCAATTGGCAGGATGGACGAACCGAAACCTGGCTGCGACGCAGCATGGGAAGCAGCTACCGGGAACGCTTCGGGAAATGGGACCCCCTCCCGGAAGATAAACGCTGAATGGGGGAGACACGGGGTGGACTGGTGGGCACAACTTAAACTAAAGGGTGACAACAATTCCGAAACAGGTACTCCGCAAAACCAGGTGCATCGAAGAGGTACTACAGCGAAAACGAGATAGCACATCTGCCGTTCTGTTGGCGGTCGCTTGCGACCGCTGGGAACGGGAACGGAAACGGGGACGGGAGCGGGAGCGGATCCGGAGCTGGAAGCTCCGGCCACATTCTGGGAACGGGAACGGGAGCGGATCCGGAGCTGGAAGCTCCGGCCACATTCTGGGAACGGGAGCGGGAGCGGATCCGGAGCTGGAAGCTCCGGCCACATTCTGGGAACGGGAACGGGAGCGGATCCGGAGCTGGAAGCTCCGGCCACATTCTGGGAACGGGAACG
>JBAXYW010000468.1:0-3432 GCA_041670605.1 Lentisphaeria bacterium | reverse complement strand
TCGTCGATCTTCATGTAATCGTCGGTCTTGTATGTCTGGATTTTGCTTCTGAACGGAAGCGGCTTTCCACTGACATTGATGATTGCTACATCTTCCGGCTTGAAATTTCTCATTCCGGCGCTCTTGCCGGTCCCTGACTGGCCGTAGAGCATTACAATAACTGCCATGCGCTAATCACTCCTTTTCCATTACATCCCATACGGGCACATTCATGAGCGGGGCAATATCTTCCGGGTTGCTTTCAAGATAATCTTTAACCCAATCCTTGAAGCACTCCTCGCAGTAAACCTCCCCGCCGATTTCATACCAATGCGAAAGGCTTGAATCTTCTGGGTCAAATTCGATTTCACATTGACTGCACAACATTTTCTTTGGTGTTGACATTTCTTCCTTTCTGGTCAATAATGACCTTAGATTCGTTTTTCTTTGCCGCCCGTGGGACTTGCACTCTCATAGGCGGCTTTTTTGTTTGCACTGTTCCACGAATGCCCTGCGCCTGAAAGCGTGGTAAATCCCTTTGTGCGCCGCCCACAATCGCATTTGACGGCGTATAGGTCGGTCGAATTGCAATAAACGCGCATTGGTTCTAGGCCACAGCGGCACGGCAGGAGGGCGGTGAAGTGGCGGCGGTTGTGGTTGTTCATGGCGCGGCCTCCACAAATAAACTACATTGCGCCGTATGCGCCGCAAACCGCTCTTCCTGTGCGTCGAAGTAGTCCTTGTCAATCTCATACCCTGCGAAGTCAAAGCCGAGGTTGTACGCCGCTATGCGTGAGCTGCCAGAGCCTAAGTGCGTGTCAAGTATGCGGTCGCCGGGTTTTGCATAGTGGGTTAAGAGCCATTCATAAAGGGCGACAGGCTTTTGAGTGGGATGGATGCGCGGGTCACTTGACGTTCCCTGTGGTGCGCCGTCAAAGATTTTAGAATTTGCGTTGAATGACATCCACGCATATTCGCACATCGCCATTGAAAAGCTTTCTGCGACAGTGGTTTTTCGCCATATTACAAAACCTCGAGACGGAGGAAGGATAAAGTAATTACCGCCCCAGATAATTTGATTTTTGCTGATTCGGAAAAGTTCTTCAAAATATGCCGGGTCTGGTGATACGTTGCAGTCTCCAAAATTTCTGATTGTTTCTTTGCCATCGCTCGCATGAACTACGTTGACTTTGCTATTTGCTCTCTGGTTGTTGTCCAATGTTGCGACCACAATTTCGTATTGGTCAATATAACCTCCAAATGCCTGCTTTCTTGTTCTCGGTGAATATGTAACGCTTCCGACGCCATACGGCGGGTCGACAATCGCCAATTCAAACGCCTTGTCTGGCATCTGCTTCATTGCCTCCATGCAATCCATGTTATAGGCCACGTTCACTTTCCAACCTCCAAATCCGCCATATCCGGCGCTTCCCAGCACTGCGCCGGTCCGACTGGCTGTGCAAGCTCGTCCGTTATCACAACAGGCTCCTGAGACTTAACCGGGGTAGTTAGTGCCACCGCTGCCAGAAACGCTAGAACGACCATTAAACAGCCAAAGAAGAAGCGTCTCATGCGGGATCACCGGTATAGCCGTCCAAAACAAGGTAATTTTCTTTGGGGATATTCCCCTTGCAGTCCTCGGCGAACCAAACGCACGAATTGCTGCCTGTGTCAAACACCTTGTAAATCCGCTTTTCTTCGTAGCGGCTAGTTCCGCGGTCCAGCACATATACCCACTCCCCGACCTTTGCCGGCCGGCGGACGAGAGGGGCAAGACAAGAAGCAAAGCCAGAGTCTCCATGTTTCCAATCTTCAAAATCATTCGCATAAAAGCAATCCAATCCATCATAATTCACGCGATGCCCGTCAAACTCGTAAACTTTTCCTTTGGTCAGTGTCCTACCGCAGCTTTTCGTGCAGTACAGCTTCACCGGCTCTAGCTCGCTCTCTTTGGCAGGCTCCGTTGTGGAGACTCCCAGAACGGCCTTTTCTTCAATCATCAGTACCTTAATCTCTGCCACGCCAGCCAGTACCGCTACCAGATAGGCGCAATAACCATCGTGCAGGTATCCTTCGCCGTCAACAATGATCTGCCGGTCAAAGCAGCGGTTCTTTCGGTAGAAGTCCACGCAAGTTTTCAACTTGCTGAGGCGTGGCATATGCTGAGAAAATGCTTTGGTGATCTTGACCTCGCTGGTTGGAATGGTCGGATGTGTAAATTTGAGTTTCATGTGTATTCCCCTTTCAAAAGTCAATTCTGCGCGGCTCACTACGCTGCCACTTTGCTCGCTGGATAAAATGAATTGCTGACGGCTTACGTTCCAGCCACGCGAACATTGCTTTCTGGTAGTCTCGCTCACGCTGCAAATACCGCAGCCGGTGACACTGCTTCTGACTCATGGTTCCATTCCCCCTGGTCCAGTTCCATTTGCCGCCCGGATCTCCGCGTCCGTGGCAATGTCGCTGGTGGTCAGAGCCGCGTGGATCTGCGTGCTGACGCTGATGCCGGTGCTGTCCGCCGTTGTGGACGCAGCGATGGCGATAATCAGGAGTAACCCCGTCAGCACGGCGGCGTAAATGATGGTTTCCGCACGGTCACGATGATGTTCATTCCGCGTTTTCATTTTCATCTCTCCCATTATTTGTTTCTCAGCAGGCTTGCGTCGTGAATCGCAGCCGACGGAACGACGGCAATATGCTGATTGCAAAACTTCACGCCATACGTTGCACAATGATTTTCTCCGTTTTCATCTTTATACGCATCGCGGCCCTTCTGGCAGATTGTTGCCTTGCGGTAGCTGCCCTGATATTCCCTGCTTTCGGCTGCGACAACCGTTCCATTTTTCAAGAACTGATCCATAGCTGTTTCCTCCTTAATTTTTTCCGCTCGATGCGGTCTTATTTTGCGATGTCAAGGACCCATCCAAGGGCGTCAGCACGGTTCAACAGATTGGCGCGGTCTTCTAATGGCTCTCCGTTAGCCGCCTCGGTCAGCTCATCAATGGTCTTCTGAATCAAGGACTTCTCAGCTTTGGTCATGTGGATTACCTCCTTTCGATGCGGTCAATCCCTTTGAAAAACAGATAGACAATGGTGCAGACGCCGACGAAGACGAAAAAATAAATGCAGATCATGCGTTCTCCTTTTCTTACTTCCTGGTCTTCTCCGCTACCCAGCGGTCAAAGTCACGGCTTGTCCCCCTCAATAGGTTCCAATCTGAGCCGGTATCCTGCGCGATAAGCCGCCGTCAAGATGTTTCCAACCTCCGCGCCATCGAGAAGCCCGTTGTTCCATCTGGCAAGCGTCCCGTGCGATACTCCAATCCGGGTGCAAAAGTCGTGGTAGTTCTGCCGGTCACGCCCTCGCGTCGAGTTGAGCGCGTCCATAAAACTCCTTACAAAGCGGTTCTTCTCGGTGATTTCCGCGTACAGCGGGTCTAGCTTTGTGCGCGGC
>JBAXYW010000467.1:0-3433 GCA_041670605.1 Lentisphaeria bacterium | reverse complement strand
GCTTCTTTTGGAGAGACGATGCCATATCGGAAAGAAAAATGGAAAGTCGAGTTGCTGCAGAGCTGGGATCTAGTGCTGAACAGTGGCGAGGACAAGTGTGATATAAGCCGCTCTGAACCTGGCTGCCAGAGCCCTTATGGCGTGCGGTTGCATACTTTGGGAGAGGAGGGATTCTGTTCCGTAATATCCGCAACAACTCTACCCGCTGAGCCAGGGCAGGAGGGGACTGCATCCGTCATGATGAAAGGCAGCGGGCAAGGCTATATCCGCATATACTTCTATGATCATGACGGCAAACGTTTCAAGGAATACGAGATGCTCGGAAAAACCGCGACGTCCCAGTGGCAGCCGTTGGTTATGAAGTTTATTGTGCCGGATGCCGTTGCAGGACTCAAGTTTGCTCTGCAGACTTTACGGAATGATGCAGAAGTCGATTTCGATGACGCCAGGCTGGAAATTGCCCCGGGCGCAGTTCTTGAGAATCGTTTTTTGCGTGTAAAGTTGAATCCCAGGCTTGGTGGTGGCATTTCCTCACTGTACCTTAAAGAAGCACAATTTGAGTTTACCTCAGCGAACTCTTTGTTAAAATCCGGTGGCATGTTGAACAGCATTATTCCTGCAGTCAGAATGCCAGGGGAGTTGCTCAACCGCAGTTTCAGCTGGCAGGTGCTCAAACCGGGTGTGTCGCTTCTTTGCCAAGCAAGGGTGACGACTGGTAGTGTCGCTGGGCTGGAACTCACACGGGAATATTCGCTGTCGCCGGATCAGCCGGAATTGTCTGTTCGTATCACCTTGACCAATCATGGCATTCAAGAACTGCCCGTATCCCATAGAATCCAGAATTTTGTAAATTCTTCTCCTGGTATTTATTCCTGGCCGACTCCAGATTGGGTGACAACCTTTCATCAGACCGGAGAGTCTCTGAACGGGTTGAATGCAATTATTCATGACTTGTTCCGAGCCGGCTGGCAAGCACGTTATTATGAAAAATCAGGTGCAACCTTGCTGTTTGAGTTTGATGTCAATACTGTAGGCCGAATTTATGATTATCTGAATTTGGAGCCACGACTCAGTACTATGGAATGGTATTATCGGGATATCCGCCTTGCTCCGAATGAATCCCACAGCGAGATGGTAACGATCAAAGTCCTTGGCGGACAAACCGAATTTTATGCCGATGCCAAAGGGTTGACCCAGAAGGTTGAAAAAATCCTTCCTGTCAGTATGCCGCCGATCCCAAGCCGTGCTCCATTGCCAAAGCAGTTTGATGGATATTTTCCCTATTGCAGTACCCTGGGTAACTTGTCTCAGCCGGAAATGGCTGGAGCAAATGAGAAAAGTTCTTATTCCGAGCAGTTTTGCTGCCTTGCCCTGCGATTGACTCGCCGCCTAGTTGATGCTTATGTCGATACCATTGCTTCAGAACGCTTGATGCAGGGTAATATTAATCGTTCCTTTCGGGACAATGATGGGAAGCATGGTTTGGGCGAGCTTCTGGAAAAATATGACCTCCGGTTTATCCTGAGTGCCCTGTTTTCGCTTCGTGAGGATATCGATACCGAAAAGTATATGACGACAAAATGGCCTAAAAAGCTGGCGATGATGAAAGATCCTGATTTGCAGCAGTTCATCACCGAGTATCAGCATAGAATTCCTGCCATTTTTACCGCCGATGAATTGATCCCTCAGAATGCCGATGTGATGCTCAAGGTCCATGAGGAATTAGGTAAACTTCTGCCAGACCATATTGTGCCTTTTCCATACTTGAACTCTTCCTGCGTTGATCTGCTACCATATCTGCCAGTCTTTCTAGGAGATTGGTATCCGATTAAACGTGCTAGTGCATCCGGACGCAATCCCTGGAAAGTCTATCCGGAATTTTCAGCCCTTGTAAAGCGTGCTGGTGAAACGCCGGTCTGGTTCATGCCGCAAGGTTTTGCCGCCGCCGGCAATATATATGCCCTGCCTGACGCAGGTGAAATCCGCCTGATGCTGCATTTGGCCGCTGCTGCCGGCGTTAAAGGAATTGCCTGGCACGGTTTTCCCTGTTATACCTGGCCTTGGATGATGAATTATTCCATGTACCGTTATTCTCTGCTGGGTGGTGCCGGGCAGCAAACGCCTTCCTGGAAGGGAGTGCAGGATGCCGGGCGTGCCTTTGCTACTGTGGGTGCCTTGCTGTGCCAAGCAACCCCTGGAATCCTGCCGGAAGGCTTCGGGATCGAATGCGGGAATTACAAATCTGCAAATGGCTTCTATGATGGAGCCGCGATTCGTTTGTTTGCTCTAACAATGCCATTTGGGCAGCTGCTGCTGGCTATCAATCAGAATCCCAAAGCTGTTGAAAAAGGAATCGTGACACTGCCTGAAGAATCTTCGTTTGACTTTTTCAGCCTGCGGGAAATCAGTGGTCGTTCTTTACCCTTGGAATTACTCCCAGGAGATGCCCGCTATTTCTTCAGCGGTTCCGAGCGTGAATGCCTTGCACCGGCATTCCGAACCAGGTTCCGGGCGGAGGCAGCGCGCTATTTGCTCTTGGCTGATACCGCAAGCGCTGACGGCATTGCTGTCATTGATCCGCAAAACCTGGCCGATCGTGGTGCGTTGCAGTCATTATTGGCCTTGCTGGAAGAGCGCAGGATCCTTGAACGACGCATCACTGAAGCCCCCCTTGGCAATATATTGCTTGCCTTGGAGAATATCCGGGAACGGCTCGACAAAATAGATTTTAGGCTTTGTTGTGCTCTGGAATTGGTGGTTACGCCGGAGATGCGGGAGAATACGCCTCGTTACAAACGCTGGATTCCGCATCCTGATGCAAAGTTTCAGGCAATTCGCAATCGTCTTGTCAAAGTGTTTGCTGACTTCTATCGAATCTCAGACCACCTTGATGTGGGGCTGGGTTCAAAAGATGTTGCGCCGGAAATTCCGGCTCTTGAACGAGAATCCATTGCAGTCACGGCAGCTGTTTCCACTTGGCTTGATCAACACCCCAATCGTGCCGCCATTGACGATCCCTACGAGAATTACTGATTGGTCAATGTCCAAGAATAAACCTCCAGCTATGCAGACGTTGCCCGATCCTGCTTCATAGCTCCCCAAAAACTGTATTTTTATCTTCTTGCAGTCACGGAAGCGCCGTATTGCCGCGGGGAAATGGAAAATTTTCTGGTTGCATCATGAAGTTGGGCCTTAGCACGAGTTTATTGAAAAATTAATTTTTCTGACACTTTAATTGGTGACAATCTGAGTTTTTCGCGTTTTTTTGGGGTGCTATTTTCGGTTCTTCAACGATTTGTAAAAATGAGATAGTATGCTGTTTGAAAATTGGTATTGTCCGAAATGTAGTTGAAAAATAAAAAAGGGGGGGGGGCGATGTTCAAGTATTGGCATCCAACGCCGTAGGCGTGACATCATGAGTAACCCCAGGCGG
>JBAXYW010000466.1:0-3434 GCA_041670605.1 Lentisphaeria bacterium | reverse complement strand
TCAAATCATGAGAAGCATAGTTGTGAATGACAAACCGTACTCTGAAATCTTTTTTCAAAAATCGCTCGAAAAATCTCTAAAAACGGCTTGACATTGACACATTATCTTTAGCCTGCGTCAAAAGCGAGCTTCAGCTCGGGCTTGTATTTCACCTGGCTTCAGGCTGTGTGGCTGCCGCGGGCGTTATGGAGTGCGCCGGCTTGACGAAGATTGCAAAGCGGGAGCTGCTGTGTTCCCGCACTCCATATAAATGCAGCGGACAGGTTCGTTTGTATTCCAGCTTGCCCATTGGCGACGAGTCCTTTGCCTGCACAACTGTTATCCGGAAACAAGCCTTTTTGAACCACGCCATGACTTTCGTCTTAAATGCCCTTTTTTTTCTTTTATTTTAGGTTATGAACAGAGGAGCCTCCCGTAGATTTTATCATGTCAGATACTCTTATAAATTCTTTTACTGTAGCATATCACTATCCTGTCTGTTGGGGACATAACATCTTCAAAGGTAGGGACCGCACCCTGGAAACCTTTCTGTCGGATCCGGCCTTTGAGTTGCGGCCAACCCCGGTGTTGGTCTTTATGGATGCCGGTTTTGCTGCCGCCTGGCCTGAAATGGCACAGGATATTGTCGCCTGGGGCGAGACTCATCCGGAACTCATTTCCCTGCGTATAGAACCCCAGGTGTTACCGGGGGGAGAAGCCTGCAAAAACGGGCTGGCGGTTCCGCAAAAAGTCATCGCTACGGTTCAAAAAGCTCGTCTTTGCCGGCATTCACAGATTTGGGTGATCGGTGGTGGGGCTTTTCTCGATGCGGTCGGCCTTGGAGCCGCCCTGTTTCACCGCGGAATCCCACTGCTGCGCTTCCCGACGACTTCACTGGCTCAATGTGACTCCGGCGTGGGCGTAAAAAATGGCTGCAATCTCAAAGGGATCAAAAATCTGGTTGGCGTTTTTGCCCCGCCAATCGGGGTGATGAATGACCCGACATTCCTAGTAACGTTGCCACAAAGGGACTGGCTCAGCGGGATTGCGGAAGCGTTCAAGGTCGCTATCATACAGGATCTGGATTTTCTGCAGTGGCTCGCAAATCATGCATCAGAACTGCGGGAACGTAATTTTGCGGCGATGGAAATACTGCTGAAACGTTGTGCGGCTCTGCATGTCCAGCATATTCAAAAAGGAGGAGACCCTTTCGAGTTGGGCTCTGCGCGACCGCTGGATTTTGGACATTGGTCCGCTCATAAATTGGAAAGCCTCAGTCATTTTTCTATCAAACATGGCGAAGCAGTCAGCATCGGCATCGCTCTTGATCTGCACTATGCCGCCGCCATCAAACTGATCTCCAAACAGGACGCTCAATTCTGCTGCCAAGCACTGCAAAATTGCGGCCTCCCAATCTGCCACCCACTCTTGCAGAAAAAAAATCGCCAAGGTAAACTGCAACTGCTCGACGGCTTGGATGAATTTCGGGAACACCTCGGCGGAACCCTCCATCTGACTCTGCCAGCACCCCTGGGACAAAAAATCGAAGTCAGTGAAATGAACACACAAATCCTGATACAAAGCCTCCAGAATGAGGCTTGGGCAAAACCCGAAAACGGAAGATAGGGTTGATTTATGATGATAAATTTCGATAAAAACGTCGTTTATGGTACAGTAGCGTAAGATATCCTTGCCAAAACAAGCATATTTAAAGATTTTTTATATTTAATTTTGCCATTTCCAGCTTTGGCAATATACTAAGAATTGTGTAAGTAGTAACCTAGGAATTCCGGGAATCCATTGATTTTCCGGCGTGTAACATGCGGTTCAGAAAAGGAGAACGATCATGGCTATTGACAAAAAACATTTCACTGGTGGCAAAACAGAAGGTGGGATTACCAGTTCCTATGCGACAGAAGATGGGGTTAAATTAAAAGTCCCGTATTCTTTCATGGGTAGTATTTATGATGATGCAGAGCGCAATGCGGTTTTGGAAGCGATGTCTCAGGATTCTCTGACGATGGGGCCTAAGACACAGGAATTTCAGAAGAAATTTGCCGAGTATCATAAAGTCAAACACGCATTTGCCTGTTCGAATTGCACTACTGGTATGCATGTAATTACTCAGCTTTTTGATATCAAACCCGGTGATGAAGTTATTACTACACCAAATACCTTTGTGGCGACTTCGCTGGTGATCCTGAAAGAAGGCGGCATCCCCGTCTTTGCGGATATTAATCCGCGCACTTTTAATATTGATCCTGAGGAAGTAGCCAAAAAAATCACCAAAAAGACAAAGGCGATTTATGTAGTGCATTATGGTGGCTTGATGGTTGATATGGATCCAATCATGGAGTTGGCACAGAAACATGGCCTGAAGGTGCTCGAAGATTGCGCACATACCGCTGCGGCTACTTACAAAGGGCGCTATGCTGGTACCATTGGCGATGCCGGATGTTTCTCATTCCACTCGTTGAAAAACATCACTACCTGCGGCGAAGGTGGTATGATTACCACCAATCATGATGATTATGCTCTGGGGATTCAGAACCTCCGTTGCATGAATAATACCCAGCCCTGGGATCAGAGCAAAACAGAATGGAAATTCGGCGACAAAATTACCTGCCGCAAAACTTCCCCGCTGGAATATTGGCTGCCGGCTCACTTCGACGTGATTCCCTGGAATGGGCATTGGGGAAGTAATTACCGGATGAACGAAATCCAGGCCGCCGTTGGCTGCTGTCAGGTCGATAAATTGACGATGTTTACCGAGAAACGTCGAGAAATCGGGCACAAAATCACCGCTGGTCTGCAGGGCGTCGAAGGCATTGAGACGGTTTACGAGCCGGAAGGATATCGCCACGTCTTCCACCTCTATGCACTTTGTGTGGATGAGAAGAAACTCGGCGGTAGCCGTGATGAATTCATGCGGGTGTTGTATCAGGAAGAAGGCGTGCAGGGAATCCTCCATTATCAGCCGACTTTCCATTTCACCGGCTTGCAACGCATGGGCTATGATCCCAATCAGTGCCCGCTTTCCAGCGAATTCTTCTACAAACGCGAATTGAATCTGCCGATGCATCCGCGCTTGACCGATGAGAATATCAATGATATGATTAACGGTGTTAAAAATGCTGCGGCCAAAGTCCGCAAACGCCACTGCAAAGCCTGATTAACCAGGTAGAGTAAATACACCACGGGAAATCGGAGCCATTCGGTTTCCCGTTTTGCGTTTTATGCGATGATGCTTTGTGGCAGGCCGCACGCGGGTGAGTGCTTCTCCCCTCTGCTACTCCAAGTTCAGAGTTCCTGATCTATGTCAAATGCGTAGAATTTTAGGGTATTCACCTGAATTTGTGGGTACAAACGAATAAAAATGATACAGGGAGCTCTGCTCCCCGTACCCCTCGGGATTTTCCAAAGGCATTGGCATCTCCCAGGCATTACGCCTGATT
>JBAXYW010000465.1:0-3443 GCA_041670605.1 Lentisphaeria bacterium | reverse complement strand
TGTGGGGAGGGGGACGGGGAGGGAGCGGGGGATTGTAAGTTGTAAGTTGTAAGTTGTAAGTTGTGGGGAGGGGGAACGCGAGCTGAAGCTCGCTTTTGATGCAGGTTTAAGTCTGAACTACAAGCGTGCGTATCCGCCGGATGCGCCTGTCCAGAAACGACGCCATGTCGCAGGGTGGAATCGTTCGGGAACGGATCCGGAGCTGGAAGCTCCGGCCACATTCTGGGGGAACGAGCTGAAGCTCGCTTTTGATGCAGCCTGAAGGCTAAACTACAAGCGTACACATACTCAATGTTTTGCGAAAGTCGCTGACAAAAAATTCATTCGTTTGTTTTGGTGTTTTTTTGCTCGGTTCTCTTCACAATGCAGAAATCGGCAGTAAATTAACTCCACATCGCTTGTAAAACGGTTTTTTATTCCAGCATCTTTCCAATGAGCAAAGGAATTCTCTCGATGAAGAAACGTCATCCTTTTAAAAAAGCCTCTGAGATCAAAGCCGGTATTATTGGTTATGGCCCTTCTTTCATGATGGGAAAGTTTCATCTGAATTTGATGTCTGATGCCGGCATGCAGATTTGCGCCATTGCTGATATTGATCCCGAACGCTGTAAAGCCGGGGCGGCGGATTTTCCAGGGATTAAGACTTATTCTTCGGCAGCGGATATGCTTGCCCAAAGTGATGTCGACCTGGTGACGGTCATCACCCCTCATAATACACATGCCGAACTGGCGATCCAATGCATGAATGCCGGACGCCATGTCATCACCGAAAAACCTTTCGCCATCACTACCGACGAATGTGACGCGATGATCGAAGCTCGGGATCGGAACAAGGTCATGCTCTCGACTTTCCATAACCGTCACTGGGATGCCTGGATCCTTACCGCAAAACAAAAAATTGAAAGCGGTATGATTGGAAAGATCAAACACATTGATGCCCATCTAGGAAATTACCAGATGCCCGGCAAATGGTGGCGGGGATCGAAAAGCATTTCCGGCGGCATTATGTATGACTGGGGGGCACATTTCCTTGAATATTCCCTGCAACTACTGAAAGGGAAAATTGTCGAAGTCAGCGGTTTTGTTCAGAAAGGCTTCTGGGAGCCAAAATCCGCATGGAAAGAGGATTGCATTGAGGATGAGGCTTTCTCCGTTGTACGCTTCGACGACGGCACCTGTCTCAAGCTGATGATTTCCAGCCTGGAACCCAACCCAAAACCCGGCTGGCTGGAAGTCTGTGGCACCACCGGAAGCTTTATCATCAAGCCGGGGACGTGGATGGCTCATTGTCAAGAAGATAGCGGCCCGGTTCTACGGGAAGGCCCGGTTGGTGACAGTGAAACATACCGTTTTTATCAGAATATCGTCGCTCATCTGCTGGGCAAGGAAGAATTGGTTATCACGGCAGAATACGCCCGACGCCCCATTCATATTATGGACTGGACGGCTCGAAGCGCCGCCGCAAATCGCACCCTGCTGACAAAATATTCCTGATGACCCCCCCCCGCTGGAGCGGTCGAAATCTTCCCGGTAAAATCGAGTTGTTAGGGAGGATCTTCAGGCAGAGCGTGGCTTTGTCCGGGGGCGGTAGTTGGCTTGTACAGCATCGGCAAAAATCAGATAATGTTCGCAACAGAGTCTGCCATGAAACGGCAGTGCCGGCAGCCAGGCTTTGTATCGTTCCCACTTATCGATCTCCATAGCCGCCAGCGGGGATTCACTTTGACCGGATTCAAATTCCCTGCGAAAGCGCAATTTCAGGTCATGAATTGGCCGGCCTTCTACCTTAAGGCTGATATGATCGCCTAGGATTTCGAGTCCGTAGTGTTCCGGATGGGAAGCAAATTCAGTTTGTTCAAACAGAACGAAGGCGCTGGCCGTCATGCCATCAATATGTTTCCAAACCCGGTCAAGGAAAGAAAAGGTTTCCTCCAGGCAGGAAGCATCGGATCCCGGCGCACCGAAAATCATCATCAGCAGATTGGAAATTCCCTCTGCCGAAGCATCCCGAATCACCCGCTGTGCAATCTCAGGGCAGGTTCCTTTGTTCATCAGATTGAGTAGCTTCTGCGAACCGCTTTCCACCCCCCAGCTGATCCAGCAGCATCCCGCTTCGGCGGCTTTATGCAAAAGTTCCGGAGTATAGGCTGCCACTGTGCGAGCCATAATCTGAAACCGGCAGTCCAGGCCAAGCTCCAAAATCGCGTCGCATAATTCATTAAGATATTGTGGATCGACATATTGATCGACAAAATAAAAATGACGGCAGTTGAAACGGTTACGTTGCGCCAGCATTTCCAATGCCACCAACCGGGGAGGCCGCTGCCGATATCCGCCAAACGAACTATTGTGCGTACAAAAACGGCAACGATGCCAATTGCAACCACGCGAAGCGGAGATCGGCAACACCGGTACGGGATTGAAATAGCCCTTTCCAGCTAAAGCCGTGAAATCCGGCATACATAACTGTGACAAATCCTGTGGCACAAGAAACGACCCGGAAAACCGGATCCCTCCCGCATCCCGGTAGTAGCATCCAGGAACCCGGGACAGCGGCTGTTTTTTGAGCAACTCGCGAAAAGCGATTTCACCTTCGCCAATAAGAACAGCATCGATAAAAGGTGCTGCCGTCATAAATTCCGGGACAGACAGGGCGCTCATGGCGGCTCCGCCGATGATGATGCGGCTTTCGCAGTTGCATTCTTGCACCAGGAATTTCGCCTGAGCCAAAAGAAAGGGGAGTTGATCAAGAAACATGGCCGAAAAGGCTATGGTTTTCACCGTCTTTTGACAAGTAATTCTCTTTGTATGTCGTTGCAACATTTGCTGCAATTCGCTCGCCAGCCCATTTCCCTCAAGATACTCCCGGGCCTGTTGTTCAAGCAGATCAATCTTCCTTCTGGCCTCGGACAAGTAAACTAAATGTGCCGCATAATTGGAGGGACTTAAAAATAAATCCAGCGATCCCTGAAAGAAAGTCCGCATGACATCCAATTGGGGGTCTGAATCGCAGAGCTGCTGCCAGAGTTCCAGATTGGCATCAAACAAATCCAGCGCGGCTTCCTGCTGATCCCTGGCTAGCGCTGCCAGGCAAGCTAAACCCAAAGGCATGTAAGTCGCCCCAGTACGGGGAGGAAAGATCAATATCATAAAAGTAGCCGGATGAAAAATGAATTGAAAAATAAAACCGCATAATATAATTCCGGAATCCAGAACCGGAGGCAAAAAAACAATTCGCCGATGGATTGCACGTTTTTAAAAAATTCTGCAAAAAATGCTTTTGAGGTATTTGTCCCTTCTCTTCCAGTTTGTTTCTCTTTTTCGCTTCTTCACCATAATTTGTGGGTGAAAATTAGAAAAGATTGATTTCATAATTCTTATTTTCAAGGACTTAGAACTTTTTTGCATCACCAAAAATTGGACTCTGAATTTTTTGGGTGTTT
>JBAXYW010000464.1:0-3444 GCA_041670605.1 Lentisphaeria bacterium | reverse complement strand
TGGCCGAAATTGCCCGGCAAAAAGCCGGCAAATAAGCTTTAGAAGTCCTGTTGCTAAATGTGGATTTGAAAGAGAAACTCAGATGTCCCGAATGGTTTTGCTCATCATCATGATTCTCGGCCTAACCAGAATTACTGAAGCCGAAGAAAATGCGTCTGGTGTTGTTGACAAGCTCGTACCAGTAGGAGAATATCTCTATGCCAATCCGGAAAAAACGCCGACAGCGGAGGGAAGCCTGCGGGTACAATTTGCGCTTCCTCTGCCAAGGGGCAGCGTGCTGATTGCCTATGGGCGAAAGAATCGCAAAGACCGGAAAAGCCGCGATCAAAGCGTTGAAGAAGAACGCGAATTGTACAAACCACGCCTAGGCAAGATCAGCCCCCAGCAAAAAGAAGTCATATTCTCAAACCTGCCTCCGGATTTTTATGACCTGATCCTCATCGATCCGGAAAATATGATGATATACGAGGGAATCTCTCTGCATAAAATTGGCAGCGATGATGCCTTGCCCGAGAGCGTGCAGAAACAATATCTTGATGAAATCCGCAGCACCCTGGGACTAAGGGAAGATCGCATCGGTGGCTGGGAAGGTTTCTTTGATCACAAGCAGATCGACCGTCTGGAGGTCAACGAGGACAAAGCCGGCGTTTTAATGCAGCAGATGCGCCTCGGGGTCGCTTTAGCCGAAAGTGGCGAGCGTCTCAAGGGCACCATCCACAGCATTGATCTGGTCTGGGTCGAACGCGCTAAAGTCGCTTCAGCCGGCTGGCAACTGCTCAACCGTCAGCAGCTGTACCGGGAAGAATTAGCCGCCAAAACCTTTTTCCGACACGTATTCCGTAAGGAACTTCAGGGCATCCGTATCAGCAGCAAAGAAAAAGTAGCAGGCCCTCTGCAGCTGGGAAAATAAAGTGGCAATAATCCCGGTTTCTTTACATCTGCAGGAGATTTATTCGTTGCCAACTTGGAATGAATCCACTGCGCGTTGCGCTATTTTTCGTAGGAAATCAGCATCGGAACAGCCGATTTCATCCGGAACAAAAGAGACTTCCGCCGTTTTGCACGGATAAAGGCAGGCCAGCCAGACACAGGCCTGCAAGTACTGCCCCCGGCAATTCAGATGAATCAGATCACGTTTGATTTCCAATTCTCCGGAATCCTGGTTTTTTCCCCACAAGGCTTTGCCGACGACATCCCCACATTGGGGCGGCAGATCGGGCCAGCGCAAAGCATTCAGCAGTGCCTCACTATAGTTGCAGAAACGACTTTTTTCATTTTCACGAGCCAATTGCACAGCATAGCCCGTTGGAATAATTCGACATTGATAGCACTCGGCCAGATTCTTATAGTTTTCAGTCAGACGCTGATACATCATGAGCTGATGGATTCCCCATTCGCTTCCAGGCTGCAGTTGTGGATGATCAGCCCGATATGCCCAAGTCTGCTGGAGGAGGACTTCTGCACCAGGAGCATGCTGCCGAATATAATGAATCATGTTCCCGGCAAAGGGTTCATAGCACTCCGCCCGCCAGCTTTCATGACTGGCTTGCTGAATCGTCACCACATCCCATGAGTCACTACTGAGAATATCGCGCAACTTGCGTGCCCCACCGCCATAAATTATGCAGTCAGGATCGGCTTCCTCAGCACAAATATAACTCCAATGCCGGCAAAGCTCACAGCCACCAAAACTCGCACGACCAAGCTGCAATTCTTCCCCGACAGACTGCACAATTTGCGGGAAAAATGCGGTCAAGCTTTCACTGAAGCTATTACCAATCGTAAGAATTTTCATCTGCCAGTTCCTTTCGTCTTAAGGTGTTATTTTTTTCCCGGGCGCTGGATTCGAATGCCAATTCCGCCGTTATCTTCAAACAAATTTTTCCATCCCGCCTTGGCGGATTCCTTTAAAAGGTCGGTGAGATCAACTCCGGGGGAATCCAGACTGCCGGTCAGCGTCAATGAACCTGGCAACATCAGATAACCATTATTGCGCTGACATAACAGGGCAAAAGGCTGAAAATATTTTTTCTTTCCCAGCAGCTGTTCAAGTTCTAGAGAAAAGCCCAGATTGAGGCTGAGCCGTAAACGCCCATCGAAAGCAATCGTCCCATGCGCTTCAATGACAGGATGCCTTCCCTGAAAGGGGGTGGTAGTGGTAATTTGAACGGCCTGATTGCCTATTCTCAGAATTGCGGAGCCGCGATCAAAAAGCAGATAGGTCGACAAATCCAAAGTGGTTCTTCTGCTGAAGATCCGAATAAAGGCGCTGTTTTTCAAATGCAAAGCCTCAATATCAAAAACGGCAGTGCCCTCCAGATTCTGAAGCAGTTTTTGGGCATCCGTCGCCTGGCTGCGCAAATCCAGCTCCAAAAACTTCAATTGACCGCTTCCCCAGGCATAGGCTTCCGGTGAAAGCAGCGCCAGTAGGGGTTCACTATCCGCTAAGGAGGCTAAAATTTGCAGTTTTGCCGTTTGTTTTCCTTGTGTGGCTTTCCATTCTCCGCTTTTACAGACAAAATTCAAGGCTTCTCTGCCGGACATGGTAAGATGGCCGGCATTCAAAGGGGTTTTCTCCCCTGCGGCAGGAATCAGCTGCCAAGTATCTGAGGCTTCTTGTTTCAGGGCGAAAACCGCGTTTCCAGCCAAGCTGCCCAAGGGATCCCCTTGCTGACTGAGTTCCACCCCTGCCGCTTGGACGCTTCCTTGCAGCCGGCTGATGAGCCACTGTTGAGAAAGCGTAAAATCACCGTTCAGCAGCAGTTGTCCCCCTTTGCACAGGCCGTGTTTTTTGAAATCCAGTGTTTCGATCCGGCACTGCATGTTCACGGTTCCGCTGCTTCCGGCACGAAACTGCTGTATGTTCATTTCTATTCCTGAAAACTGCAGTACTCCTGCTGATGAATTTTCTGGCAATTCCAAGCGCCCATTGCTGATTTTCAGGCTTTTAAGATTCCAGTTTCCGACAAAAGTATCCCTGAGCCCAATTTTCAACTCCAGCTTTTCAGCAGAAAAAGAAAATTTTCCTGTTTTATCCAGCTGAACGGAAGCCAATGATAGACCGCCCGGCAGACGCAAGCGATATTGACCAGCCTGAAAATGAAGTCCGTTTTTTCGACAATATCCTGTCAGAACGTTTTTCGCCGCCCGGGAAGCAAAATAATATAGCCCCGCCAGCCCAACGGCCAGCATAAGAATAAGCAATAGTGCAATAGTCAATTTTTTCATAAACAATCACTTGGACACGGACACACGGACGGACACGGACGATTTCTTTTCTCTTGCACTGTTGCGGAAGCGCGAGCTATGGACCGCCGGCGGCCTCGCCCATCCGCGCTAACTTAACCTAAAAAAAATGAAGTTTTGAGTACATTCATTACATAACAATAGTCGATTTGCATGGTTATCCCAAAAAGCGTATTCTGTTCTATTTGCTAGCCCCGC
>JBAXYW010000463.1:0-3462 GCA_041670605.1 Lentisphaeria bacterium | reverse complement strand
TGTCACAGGAGGTGACATTGATTCCTCGTCCTGTCCATACTGTCAATGATCACTCAAATTGGCGCCCAATTTGTCATCCATGGAGTATCATGAAGCAACGACACATCATTGTGTGTCTTAATCAGGATTTCATGGAGATCAATCCGTTTCTTCTTTTTCTTCGAAGATGGAGCCCGAGATTGTCAAAAATGGTGCCGATTTTGATGATCATTCACACCAATTTCTTGTGAATATTTTGTCGAGTGTGATCCCCGACCCTCCGGGTCATTTAAATCACCTCGGAATCACATCCTACAATGTCCCTTACCTGAACTACTTGCGAAAAATCTTTCTCAACAACAAGAAACTGGTGAATCGTAGTACGGTTCATCCGCGTTTTTGCAACACGTTCCGGTCATACGTTTCAAGCGTCTTGATTACTTGATGATCTAGGGGCATATCATGACGGCTGCAAAACTGATGCCAGACGGCTGCCCATGGCAGAGTTTTATTGGCTTCCTGCACTGCCATCCTCCGAGTAAAATTGAATTTCTTTTCACTGGCAAGCAAATCCCGGCGTGGCTCCAGCATACTGATCAATAGGGCTTTCTGCATATTTCTGCTGCCGATGACCCAAGCCGCAACACGATTGATCGAAGCATCAAAATAATCCAAAGCAATATGAATCCGGGACAAATAGTCGTAGCGCACACACTCCTGGGCAATTTGCAATAAGTCCTCATTGAGCAAAATAACATGGTCGGAATCCCAGCGCACCCCGCGACTGACATGCAACAACAACTTTGGCAGAAAACCCATAAGCGAAGAAATTTTGTCAGCAACAGATTCGGTAGGATGAAAATGGCCGGAGTCGATGCATAGCAACTTTTTCCGGCTGGTGGCATAAGCGATATACAGATCATGGGAACCTACCGTATAGGATTCCGTTCCGATACCGAAAAGTTTACCCTCAACCGCGTCAGCCACCTGTTGGCTTGGGATGTTTTCAGCAAAGATGCAGTCCAAGGCGTCTATCAGGCGTTGTCTGGGTGCCCAGCGGTCAGCGACTAGGTCTTTGCTTCCATCCGGTGCCCAGAAATTCACGATGGAAGCGGATTTTTGCTGTTTTCCAAAGGCTTGAGCGATCTTCCGGATCGCTTTTCCGTGATTGATCCAGAACTCTCGAATTCCCTTATCCTGATGTGCAAGCGAATAGCCATTATCCAGCTTTGGATGAGAATAAAAAGCGGGAGCAATATCCAGCGGTACCTGCTGTTCTTTGGACCAGGCCAGCCAGCCAGCAAAATTGTCGATTGTGAAAGCATCCCGATCCACCCCGGGTAGCATTTTGTCCACCTGATGGCCCTGCAAATTCACCCGATGCCGTCCCGGTATCAACTTCAGAGCTTGATCGAGATCCTTTCGCAGTTCGTCAGCATTCCGAGCCCGTCCGGGATAGTTGCCGGTCACCTGACAGCCGCCGGTCAGCACATGACTGGTATTTTCAAAACCGACCACGTCATCGCCTTGCCAGGCGTGGATGGAAATGGCAATCTTTTCCAGCGACTCGAGAACCTCATCGACAACAACTCCATGCTCCTGGTATTGCTCTTGAGCAAAGACAAAATCATGATTGACAGCAGACATTTCTTCTCCTCCATTATTTTAGTAAAAAAAAGAAACACATTTTACGACACAGACTGAAATATAAGCTGAAATACGCAAAATGCAGGGAATCATTCTTCCGGAAAGATACGTAGGTATTCACCTGAATTTGTGGGTACAAGCGAATGAAAATGATACAGGGAGCTCTGCTCCCCGTACCCTTCGGGATTTTCTTAAGGCATTGGCATCTCCCAAGCATTATGCCTAATTAAAGAATCGTTTGCAACGACAGAAACGCCCCAAAAAACACCCGAAAAAATCAGTGTCAAATTTTCATGCAAAAGAAAAGACTACAACTCCTTGAAACAAGAATGATGAAATAGAGATTCTCGATTCACTACCCACAAATTCTAGAGAAGAGGCAAAACCCTCAAATGCCGTATTTCACGGTAGAGTTACCGAGAATTTGACGCTGGCGCTTTGCTCCTGGTTTTTGTCATCGATGGCATGCAGTACATGTCTTCCCACGGCAAAAGGCAGTCGGGTGGTGTTTGTCAGCGGGCCAATATATCGATTATTGACGTACCAAAGCACGTCTGTGGGCTGTGCGCGTAGTGCCAGCATTGCCGTTTGCGTTTTCGTGTCGGCGATATATTGTCCTGGCGTCGGCGAAAGGATCATCAGCGCGGAGCCCCGTTTATTTTTCTGGCAGCGCGGGCATTGGCGCAATGGGATATCGCGAAGCACGGTTCCGGAACACCGTTCCTGGCAGCTTGCCGAGGCACTCAGACCGCTATCTGCGCAAAGCGTTTCTACTTGGAACAATTCATCCGTTGGCGGCCAGGCTGGCGGAGGATGATTGCGGTAGAGGGCAGACATTATTGCGGCGGCGGCGGGAGCCGCGGCTCCTGCTCCGGTCAGTACGGCTGCCGGTGCGCCATCCTTGTTGCCGAACCAGATACCGACTGTGAATTCTGGTGTATAGGCAAAACACCAGGCATCGTGATTACCATTTGAAGTCCCTGTTTTCCAGCTGACAGCAAGAGAAGACGAGGGCAAAGGACGGCGGCGAAGCATCTGTGAAAGCATTGCGCAGCAGCCTGGCGTGAAAATGGGCTTTCTGGCGGCCTGTCCGCTGTCTGAAAACTGTGCCGGGACAAAGTCGCCTCCGCGTGCCAAGGTGGCATAGGCTGTGGTCAGTCCGAGCAGGGAATGTCCGGCTGTCCCGAGCGTCATGGCCAGCTGATGGCGGGTCGAGTCAGCTGCCGCAGCGGGGCTTGTCCATAAATGTAACGAAGTAAAACGTTCTGCCAGGCGTTTTGGTTTAAGGGCAGCCAGCAAGCGCACTGCAGGGGTATTCAATGACAGGCTGAGCGCTTCACCGGCAGTGATTCGGCCATGGAAACGCCCGTCATAATTGCTGGGTGAATATTCGCCGTAGCGGACTGGTGCATCGAGCAATATGCTGTCTTCAACCAGAATTCCGCCATCTATGGCCTCGGCATACAGAAATGGTTTCAAGGTCGATCCGGCACTGCGTACTGCAAGAGCCGCGTTGACTTGGCCGGCTTGCGCTGAGGCAAAATCGAGGGTCCCGACCATTGCCAGAACTTTTCCGCTGCCGCTGTCCAACAGAATTGCGGCTCCGTCGCGCACTCCTGGCAAGTGTCGTGCCTGTTCCTGCAATGTTCTGAACAACAACGCATCGAGTTCCCGGTCCAGATGGCAGATCACTTTGAAGGCGCTGCCGGACTCTTTGTTGGCCATGGCAAAATACATGCCATCACGGCAGGCTGCGAGTTGCAGCAGCCGTGAGGGAAAGTGGAAATTTCGCAAGGGCAGCGGGCTGCTTTGAAAAATCTTTTCTGCTTCACCGGG
>JBAXYW010000462.1:0-3477 GCA_041670605.1 Lentisphaeria bacterium | reverse complement strand
GTCCGTGCCGGATTCCGTAGTGGGAGGGTTCGTCGAAGTGTTTGATCTCGAAGCGGTAGGCGCTTGCCCCGATGGCGACCGTGCCTTGTGTCCAGCCCATCTCGCTCTGTTCGCCCGCCGTGGTGATGCTGATTTCGTTCTTCATCGTGCTCTGGCTCCTTGTGGTTCAGGTTGTTGCGTTCTTCCTCGGTACGCTGACTAATTAAGCGCCAAACAAACTATTATCCAGTTGGTAATCAATGTATTATAGGTATTTCAGCAATAAAAAAGCCCGCTTCCGGAAGTAAATCCGAATGCGGGCATAGGTTAGGGGTTTTGAGCTATTCCGCCGCTTGACTGGATTTTCTGCGGCAGACCGCGCAGTTGCACGGACTCGACCATGTCTTCCAGCCGAAGAGCTGGCAGAGGGTGCCGAAGCGCCGCGCCTCGCTCATCACGAGGTAGCGCATGGGATTCCACCAGCCGAAGCGGTCTTTGGCGGCGGCGAAACCATTGCGTTTGAAGCGGGCGTTGGATGCCTTGAATTTCTCTTCCGAGCCGTCCGACTCGTGCCATTCGATGTCATGAATGAAGGCCGCGACCGCGAGTGCCGGATGCAGTGCCGAGAGGCACCCACGCAGCCATCCCGGGAAGGTGTTCGGACCAATGCCGTTGTAGATGCTGCAGAGTTCCCGCATGTTGTATTTGCGGATGATTTCATGGTTATCGAGCTGGAGTCGTTCCGCCTGTTCCTTCAGGAGCTTGATTTCCTTGAGTCGATTCATGATTCTCCTGTGCGCGGCGGTGCGTCATGCGGCGCACCTCGCCTTTGCAGAAAACGGCTTTCAAAATTGCTTTTACAAGTGAATTTCTGCTGGTCGGGATTCATTGTGCCGAACAGGAAGTGGACAAGCTCAGTTCCCGTGCTGCCCAGCGGGATGACAGTCAGGTCTGTTCGGATGATTCCGTGGAATTTTTTCTGCAGCCTGACAATGGTTTTTATTATCAGTTTGCGGTGAATGCCGCTGGTATTGCGTATGATGGCAGGCGTCCAGCCACGGAAGGGATTACAGCAGCACAGATGCTGGCCGGACTGCTCTGGGACGGTGCCTGGGAGGTAATGGTTCATTGTGACCGTGATTTTTGGTCTGCAGAACTGCGCATTCCCTTCGCCATACTGGATCCCGGCAGTGGCGGACCGGGAACTTGGCGGATGAACCTCGGTCGCACGGAGTCCCGGCTGGGATACAGCAGCTGGGCACCCGTTCAAAAGGGCTTCCATGATTTGCCACGATATGGAGAGTTGCAGGGACTGCAACTTGACAGAAATTCCTATTGCCTTGATCTCTCCCAAATCCAGATGCCGGAATTCTGCATAGGAAGAAATCGCTTTTCGTTGTCAATTCCCTGCAAAATTGCCAATGGGCAATTTCAGTTGCGTCAATCCTCTCGCATCTGGCAACCCGGCCTGCTGCCGGAACGCCGCATGGTTGATCCTTTACTGCTGTCAGAAAACGGTCAGCTTATGGTAAAAATGGAATTGAACATCAGCCATCCAGAAACTCTTCAGGAGTTCATTCTTGAAATTTGCGATATGAATGGCCGTTTACAGGGAATCCTTACTCATCTTTTCCGACCGCCGAAACCTCTCGAAGTCTCCTTGCCTTGGAGTTGTTTTTCAGGTGCTGACCGGATTCTTCCCGTGCACTGCCGGCTGCGAATAAGCCCGAACTCCGTCCCGGCTGCTCTGCACCTGAAACTGTACCGTAAAGGCTGGACGCTGCCGACCCTCGAAAAACACATTCTTCTTCGAAACCCCGGAGCCTCCGTTCACATTCTGCCGCTGCGGAAATTGCCGGAGCACGGACAATATCAGCTGCATTGGAAACTGGAATTTCCGGGCAGTGACGAGACTTGTGCCGGCAGTGAATCCTTTTTCTTCCTGAAATAGGATTGCGACCGCATTGGTCGGATCAAACCGCAAAAAAGCTTGCTCAGAATTCGTTGAAAGAGTAGATAGCAAGACTTTTGTAATGCCTCAGTAAAGCTGGTAACGGAGAAAATCTTTTTGAACAACGAAAAGCACTAAACGCCCCGAAAAAATTTCATGGGAAGCAGCGTTGACTGCTAGCATGCATTGGACTTCCCATGAAATTTTTTCGGGGCGTTTAGTGCTTTTCGTTGTAAAAAAAATACCACAGTCATCCAGTTTCCCCTGACGCATTACAGATTTTTCCGGATTGAATTTATTTAATTTTGATGACTATTTGACAATCCTGAAACAGGGAGTTAATTTATAAGGTATTGCGATAAACTGTTATAAACCTGTTAAAGAATTATTAAGGGTTTGGATCATGGCCGTGACTTTACGTGAGATAGCTGAGGCTTGTGGTGTCAGTCCGATGACTGTATCACGTGTATTGAGCGGCAAGGACAATGGGAAGGTTTCTGCGGTTTTACGGGAGCGGATACTGGGGGTTTCCCAGTCCCTGGGCTATCAACCCAATCATATCGCGCGTCAGTTGAAATATGGGGTTTCGGCGGCGGATTCTGCTGTCAGCAATCCGGTGGTGACGATGTTGATTCCGCATCCGGGGTTTTTGGATTTGGTCACCTCGAATTCGGAGACATTGCTGGAGGTATTCAGCGGAGCCTTGTCGGCGGTAACGGAGCGTGGAGTTCAGCTGGTAACGCAGCCGGTCTCGCAGTCGAATCAGCCCTGTGCGATCGAGTGGTCGTGGTTAAGTAATTTGGATTCGAGCAGTCTGATTCTGGCGCCGGCGCCGTGGTTTATGTTTTGCTTGCTGGAATTAAGCCGTCGTGGCAGCCGGATTGCCTTGCTTTCCCAGAATGGCTTCTGGCCGAATGTGTTTTCTCGTTATGTACGGGACTGGCTGTTATTCAGTTATCATTATGAAGAGAGTTCGCGGTATTTGACGGAATATTTGCTGTCTACTGGCTACCAACGGATTGCTTTTGCCGGGTTGCAGTCGCATTTGTCTGAGCCGAACTTTCCACTGGTTCGCGGGTATGAGCAAGGGATAAAGAGCTGTTGTGCGAAACAAGTGATTGTGATAGAATCCGCGGAGCATATGCGTGAGAATCTGATGCAGGCCTATTCAGAGCATCCTTTTGATGCACTGGTGCTCAGCCCGGTTTTTGGTTTTATCCCGGATTATTCCCGTTCTCTGGCGGAGAATTTTGGTTTGCCGGAAGGGGTTTGTATTGTTTCGACGACTGACCGCAATGATTTTTGCCGTATGCAGCCACAGATTTCCGCGATGCGTTTTCCCTTCCGTCAGATGGGCTATGATGCCGCTATGGCTCTGCTGGATGAGAATTTTCGGGCAGGGGAACGCTGGTATGAGGGGCATTTTCAGTCCCGGGGTGTTCTAGCTGTTGCTGAAGAGCCGTTGCAGCCGGTGTCCGAGCCTGCGGATTTGCAGCAGGCAATTGGCGGCTTGTGAAGTTTTTGTGGTAACAGGAGCGAACCTTTTT
>JBAXYW010000461.1:0-3485 GCA_041670605.1 Lentisphaeria bacterium | reverse complement strand
GGCGTTTTGTCTGCAGCAATTTTTCCAGTTCCTGGGAAAAGCCCAGATCGAGTTTCACCTGCAAGCGGCCCGTAAAAGCGACTGTCCCATTGGCTTCAATGACCGGATGCTGCCCCCGAAACGGGGTTGTCGTCAGCACCCGGCAGGCTTGATTGGCAATCTTCAGGATGGCAGAACCTCTGTCAAAACGCAGGAGATCCGGCAGATCAAGCGTTGTTCGCCGGCTGAAAATTTCGATAAACGGGCTGTTGTTCAGGTTCAGTTGCTCGATATCCAAGGCGACACTGCCCTCGATATTGCGCAGGAAGTCTTCCTTATCCCTGCCCCGACTGTGCAGATCAAGCTGCAGGTATTTAAAACGCCCGCTTGCCCAGGCATATGCCTCCGGTGCAAACAGAGCCAGAAGCGGATCGCTGTCGATGCAGGAGGCCGTCAGTTCAAGACTGGCTTCCTGCTGCTCCGAAGCCTTATTCCAGTATCCACTCCGAACAAGTGCATTCAGCACTTCGCGACCGGATAAACGTACCTGTATCTGATTCAGGGGAGCTGCCTCCCCTGCCCCGGGAATAAGCTGCCAGGAATCAGCAGCATCCTGCTGCAATGCATAATCCACAGTTCCAGACAGTGTGCCCAGAGACAGTTCGCCCTGGCTCAAGATTACATCTGAAACTGAGATTTGTCCTTGCAAAAGATCAAAAAGCCATTCCCGGGAAAGTTTGAAAAAGGTTTTGATTTCGAGGTTTCCGCCTCTCAGAGTGCCGTTATTCTGCAAATTGATTTCATCGACTACCGCCTTCATGCTTCCGTTGGCTCTGCTTTCCATGGCGATATCCTGCAGTTCCAGGGTAATTTTAGACAGTTGCACTTTTCCGGCATGTCGTGTTTGGGTGATCTGCAGGGCTGCATTATTCATCTGGAGGGTCTTCGCATTCCACCGTCCCAAAAGACAATCCCAGAGACTGCCCTTCCATTCCAAATGCTCTGCGGCAAAAGAAAACTCGTCCGCTTTCTGCAATTGGAAACCGGAAAAGGTCAGCGTGCCCGGCAGGCGGAACCGGCAAGTGGCATATTGATATTCCACACCCTGCTTGCGACAATAGGAACGCAAGGCTTTTGGAGCAAACAGAAAAAATGACCCGATCAGCAAGCCCAAAGCCACAATCAGCACTGCAATCATCGTAATTTTCTTTTGGCGGGAGGTCATAAAGGGCTTTCCAGGAATACTTAAATGGCATCCAAAAAGAATGATTAACAACGAAAGACACGCAAAGGCACGAAAATTTTGTTGGGAGGCTGATGTCCCATCCTGATATTTCATCGCCCAAATTTGCTTTTTGCTGTCATTGGCTTGAATGACGACAGAATTTCAGATTGTCACGATCAACCCACCAACCCAACCCTAAAAAAGTTCGTGCTTTTTCGTGTCTTTCGTTGTTAAAAAAGCTTTTTGGACGGAGTCTGACTATTGCAGACGGCTTTGGCGTTTGGGATCAAAGGCATTGCGGAGTCCTTCTCCGATGAAGACTCCCAGCAGCATGATGATGAACAGGGTCAGAGAAGGATAAAGAGTCAGCCACCAGGCCCATCGCTGATTTTGCGCCTGCTGCAGCAGTTGCCCCAGACTGGGTGTAGGCGGGGGCAGGCCGAAGCCCAGGTAATCCAGGGCGGCCAGAGAACCAATCGCTCCGACCAGGCTGAAGGGGAAAAAAGTAATCAGAGGAACGAGACTGTTGGGCAGAATGTGCCGCAGGGCGATCTTCCAGCCCGGCAACCCTAAACAACGGGCCGCCTCAACAAAAGGCAAACGACGCAAGCGCAGCATTTCTGCACGCATGTAATAGGAAATTCCGATCCAGTTAAAAATGGCGTAACAGAAAATGAGCAACTGGAAGCCGGGTCCATAGATGGATCCCATGAGGATCATGATATAAAGGAAGGGCAGCGCGCTCCAGATTTCGATCAGGCGCTGGCCGGTGATATCCACCCAGCCGCCCAGATATCCCTGCAGCATGCCGACCATCGTGCCGGCAGCCATGGCACAGAAAACCAGGATCAGACCAAAGCTCAGCGAGGAACGCAGGCCGTAGAGAATTCGTGCAAAGACATCCCGTCCGGCATCATCCAGCCCAAGCCAGTGTCCTGGCGTTGGGCGGAACGGAAAGCGCACCTGCTCGAGTTCACTGCTTAACTTCATCGAACGCCCATCGAGAAAGACTTCCTGCACCGGCGGATTTTCCTTTCGTGCACTGGCATGTACTTGAGCCAGAATCTGCTGACGCAGCTCAGACGGCAAAGCCGCAAACTCTTTTTGCCTCTGACGGGGAGAATCGGCTCCCTTTGGGAAAGTCCAGAACAGGTTTGCATCCTCAGCCTCGATGTCTTCGCGTAAAGTCATCCGCACACTGCGCCGCGCACCCGTTTGCGACGGAAGCAGAATAAAGCGCAAGGATGGCAAGCCCTGTTTTCCGGTGCAGACCATTTCCAGTTGCGGTTGCGCATTCGTTCCGGCAAAGCGCGCTTCCAGTGCATGTTGCAATGGCTGCGGGATTTCCCATAGTTCCTGCAGTTTTTTGCCCTGCCACTGTGGTTCTTCACCGTCACCAAACGTTTTCAGACCAAGCGCCCGGATCAGTTGAAAATCCTGATCGATGCTGATGCCGGCGACCCTGGGGACTGCGGTCAGCCGGCAGAAGATTCGCAGGTGTTGTTCCAGCTCTGCGACAGGCACACTTCGAAAAGGATCATTGACCACCGGCGCCCAGAGAATCCAGGCTGATTGTTGAAAGTCCTGCTGTTGAGCTAATTTCCGGTAATCCGGTCGGGTAGCCCTGCCATTGCCGGTGAAGAGGTCTTCCGCATAGAATTTGCAGAAGGGAAAGAAGATGCGCCCTTGATAAACCAGCAGCAGTGGATTGCTGTTGCAAAGCAGCTCCGCAGCCAGACTGAACCCATAGACCAGCAGCAGCAGCCAGAAGGAAAACCAGGCCCGGCGCATCTTGCGGAAGCGCTGCCATCGTTTCCGGGTTATGGGATTGATGCGCATAAATACCGTCTTTCACCCAAGATCAAACAGCTGTTTGGCCGGATTTCCAGGCAAGATTGGCAAGCATGGCAATCCCTAGAAGGATAAACAGCACGGCCGATCCCAGCAACAGATATTTCTGGGGGATATAACGTGCCAGCACAGTGCCGGCAAAAACGGCCAGCGCGGAAGTACACATCAGAGCCAGACTGGAACCCAGGAAGACAGAAATGCAACCGCCTTTGCGCCCTGTACTCAGAGCCATCGCCATCAGCTGGGTTTTATCACCCAATTCAGCCAGAAACACAACGCCGAAAGTCACAAATAAAGTTTTCCAGTCCATCATTCCCTATCCTGTTTGTCGTTTTAATACGTAACCGAGAAGCTGTAGAAACGGTTGACTCCTTCACAGGCAGTCAGTCCGACAAAAAAGCTCTTAGGCAGTTGCAGTTCCGCATAACTG
>JBAXYW010000460.1:0-3504 GCA_041670605.1 Lentisphaeria bacterium | reverse complement strand
TAGAATGGGGAAATCATTCCATTCAGAGCGCGCGGAAACTCCGTTTTACTTTCCGGACGCAGAATTTTTTCCGGCAGTGGGGTTGGTTCCGCGGAGATGCGGATCTTAGAAAGAGTCAAATCGCCCTGCATATCCTCACGACTGAAAGCAATCATCCCTTTGCCAGGAAGATTTACGCCATCCGGGATGTGGAAATTTCCGACAACCTTGCGGTCATGCGTCAGGCACAGCTCCGGTCCATGGACTTCCAGTATGAATTTCTGAGGACGGGCAAGATTTTTTACAAAACCTTTGCATACGTTGCGTGCCAGCAAATGAAAGTGTTCGTGCGAGAGCTGCCTGCGCTCCCAATCCGTTTTCCCGCTGAACTGAAGTAATTCACAGGTATATTCAGGAATTTCGATTTGTGAATAATTAGTTTTGTTTCCGGTGATTCCCCAATGGTATCGGAGCATCAGCCCCTTTTGCTGTTCGGTTTGATAGCGGAAATAAATATTAATTATGCATTCGCCAAAAAACAGGTTGCCGCTGATTTCCGCCTGCATTTTAAAATTTGCCAGATCGGGGGTTCTCGGGATATGCCGGTTCGTCGGACTGATGGGGGCAATATGGAAAACACCCTCGCTGACAAAACCCTGTTTATACGGCAATTCACAGGTTGCTTCACAAATCCAGCTGTCGGGATAGGAATTTTCCTGATATGCGGAAAAATCGTCCGCAAAAAGCGTACGGTACCCTTTTGGACGCTGGATATCGGACTTGCCGCCCTGTCGCGAAGCTTTCTTAGGATTTTTGTTCATGTGTCATCGCCCCTGATATCAACCCCGCACCCCTACGTCCATGGATATTTGATTTGCTGAATTGCGCCTCCTTCGCGGGCGGAAAGTGCAGCATAAATACCAGGCAGAGTCATTGCCAGGGCATCCTTGACTCCGATCGGAGAAAGGCTCCCTTTCCATATCGCTTCCACAAAATCCCGTACCATCAGCAGATCACTGCCGTTATGTCCATATGACGCCGCACGGAAAAGCCCCTCATCAAGAATTTTCATGGTGCCGGGACGATCCGATGATTGCGGAGTCAGAGGAATCTCAAGAAACTCCCGACGTGCTGAAAAACCATTCAAATCTTCCAGCCAGATGCGCGCAGATTCATTGCGAAGTTCCAAAATCCCCTTTTCCGAATAAATTTTCGTGGTATGCGCTGGGCCGGCATAGGGCAATGCGAAGCCAGTCAGAAAGCGCACCACCACATTCTTCCGGGTTTTCAGCAGTGCCGACATGGCGTTATGATCTCGTCCGCAGTTAAAATGATCTCCAGTGCTCATACAGGCGACCGAAATGAATTCATCATTATCGAGCAAACGCAACACCGGCCCAAGCGAATGGGTGCAGTAACGGCATGTCTCATAGGTTTTGCGCCACTCGTCGTTACACGTTCGCATATCATGCATGTATTCCGTTTCAATATAGGCCACTTTGCCAATCAGACCCTTTTCCTTCAGCTTTATAAGAAGAGCGGTTTTCGCACGGTAATGCGGATTGGATCCGCACATGTACAAGGCCCTCGAAGAATTCACCTTTTCCCACAAGAGCCTCCCCTCTTCCAACGAGTCAACAGCAGGAATCTCACCAAGCACATGAATGCCACAGTCCAATGCCTTGACCACATATTCCGTATGCACCGCAGGAGGTATTTCGGTAATGACCGCATCCACCAAACCCGATTCGATAAGAGCATCCGATGAATCATAAAAAGAAACACCGGAAAATTCCCGGGAAGCTTTTTTGAGATTTACCGGATCCGTATCACTCATCGCACACAAGGCCGCCAAATCCGGCAGCAGTTGAAGAACCCGAGCCATCTGCATCCCGCGCGGACCACAACCAAGAATTCCAAATTTTACAAAATTAGACATCGTAATGAACAGCTTTCCTTGAT
The DNA here is from genome assembly GCA_041670605.1 of Lentisphaeria bacterium. GTDB lineage: Bacteria > Verrucomicrobiota > Lentisphaeria > Oligosphaerales > Oligosphaeraceae > JAQVUB01. The sequence continues at coordinate 1,563 of JBAXYW010000460.1, read as the reverse complement.
CTTTCTTCTTGTAATTCGATTTTATTAAACGCTGAAATTGCTAATAATGCAATAAAAAAGCTCTTTGCGCTTTCGGTTCTTGTTTTATATCTTTGGCTTTTATAGACTATTTTGATGATTTCACGACCATTCCAGTTGCCAAAGTGAATACCAGCAACAGTGACAAACCGGCAAAATACTGCTGCGGTGCGATTGCTGTGATGTTAAAGGAGCCGGCCATCCGCTTTCAAGATGTTCAAAGCATCGAGATGAAAACTCCGTTCCGGTATTGGAGCCGCTTGGGAAACAACGTCTGGGCGTAATTCATGAGCCAAAATACCGGCAGCAAACGGGGAAAGTTCGCCGCTTAACAAAAAAGGGCAATCCAGCGCCCGATTTGTCAATATTTAACTGAGATTTTAAAGCTGAACCTGACAAGTGATGTTTTCTTTGCAGCGAAAAGTTTATCTGTGATACGCTCTTGGCTCTTGCCGAACTGGGTTGTCCCGCTCTCCTTTTTATTTCACTGTGAAAGGCTGTTCAGTGACAATGCCGGAGAGGATGTCGGTGACCCGCAATGTCCACGTTCCGGCAACATCATTATGGGCGATGCGGAAGGCAAAATCCATTTTTCCGTTCTCGGCGATTTTATTGCGCCGCATAAGGATGTTCGCTTTGCCTTTGGGGTTTCTGACCTCGATGTGAAAAACGTGTTTGCCGGCTTTGCCGGCGGACGGCACGATTTCGAGAGCTGCCTTCAAGTCAGTGCCGGCTTGGACTTTTGGGGGCATTTTGATGCGCAATGCCTTGACTTGATAGGGATAGACACCGAAAACGACGGCCTGATTGTGGGGAATTTGCGTGGTGACAGTGTCGGTGACCCCCAGATAGGCACGTTTCCGCAGGTCATAGAGATGGCCTTTGACCGGAAGGGTAATGGTCTGAGTGGCGTCATCATCAGCAATATACGGATCGCGGAGGACGGCAAACAGATGCATGTCGTCATCGACAAAATGCATTGCCTCGCGCCCCGGCAGGGGTGCGTCGACGGTGACAATGGGTTTCAGGGCTGCCTGTGCCAGTTGCATGGCGATGGCATTGCACATGGCGCTGTCTTTGTCATCAAAGACGCTTCCCAGCACCGTCACTTGCTCGAGCGGTGTGGCCGGACGTTTGCAAGCCAGTTCGTCATAACCGGCGGGTTCGAGATCGGCGATCACTGTCCCCCCGGATTTGATGAATTCATTGACCGCCTTGACTTCCGCGTCAGACATGGACAGCACGGAGGGCATAATGAGGGTCTTATAATCTTTCAGAATGCCTTTGCTGACTTGATCGTAGGAGACAAAATCATACTGATAAAGAAGGCCTTCCAGCAGATACTGCAAATTTTGCCGTCCTTTGTAGTAATTGGACAGGGCTGAGTCTTTCAACATTTGGAAGCTGCGGGTTTCCGGCCCAATCAGGAAAGCGGTGTACATGCTGTCGAAGGAATAATAGACGGCGATATCGCGCTTTTTCCATTTGTACTCAAGAAACAGTTTGCCCAACCCATCGGCCAGACGAGAATCAGCCAGGCTCTTA
>JBAXYW010000459.1:0-3506 GCA_041670605.1 Lentisphaeria bacterium | reverse complement strand
CCATGTTGTTTTCAGGTTCAGTACGGCAAACGTGGTCATATCAGTTCCTTCGACCAGCTCGGCACCTCCCTGGAGATTATTGAATCCAGCGGTGATGGCCGTTTTTTTGACGAAGGTGCGCATTAAATCCTTGTCATTTAGATTGACAATTCTTCCGCCCCAGATTTGTGTCATAAAGTATTTTGGCACCATTCCTTTAAGAGGGGGAAGAATGTCTACGGAAATGGTTTGTGGAGCCTCCACGACCTTTCCTCCATTATATTCCGCCCATGCATAAAACTCGCTGGCGCGACGAACAAATTTCCCGCCAGAAACCGGAAGTTCAATCATCAAAGTCATTCCATCTGCATCTGCATAATAGGGTTTATAGGCCAATCCGCCTGGAACAGAAATTTGCACGTGCTGAAACTTTTTTCCCTGTTGCAACAAATCCGGCAACCGGGTGACTGGCAGGTTAGGGTAGTGGTGAGACGCGCCGGATACCCCAACCATCTTGAATTCTTCCGGAAGAGCCAGGTTGAAGCTGTAGCTCTCACTTATCAATCCCGGATACGGATTATGCAGAACAACATGAAAAGGCTGCAGTGAATTTTCCGCAATGTGAAACTGATTATTGTGTTCCGGCCAGAATTTTGTCGATTTGATGAGAATTTTGCAATCCCTTCCGCCGTTTCTTTTGGGAAGAGAGAAGCCATTGGCAGTCAAGGAGAAAGGGTGATCCAGGCCTTGAAGATCAAATAAGCCTGGTTCGCAGGAAGCATGCAGGGTGCTGCCCAGCCCGGAAGCGGTTCGGTTCATAGGCTGATTATTCAGCGTGACAGGGTTCTGCGTTTTTTCTCCAGTGATCAGGCTGATTTTCTGACTGTTGTTGACCCGGCTGTATTGCGGAGACTTCAAAAAGGTACCCTCGGGATTGCTAAAACTGAAGCGCATGAAAGAAAACTCCTTGCCCTGACAGATATATTCCATCGGGAACGTTTCTGGCTGACTGGACAGCTGAAATATTTTGCGCAATGGGACTTCCTGCGCGGTTTCATCCATCGTCACAATTTCCAGACCCAGCATGTCTTTCTTTTCTGAACTGCCATTGAAACTGAAGGTATTGACTCCGGTTTTGCATTCTCCTAACTTAATATCAGAGAGATTTTGCAGGGCGGAGCCAAATTGAACTTTCCCGAAAAATTTTGGGGTATGGAATCCTTCCCGCATCGGGAAGTAACTGCTCCTTTCATTCCCGGAAATATTCAAACGACCCAGGCAGACCTGGAAGTCTGTTCCCTGAACTGCTTCAAGGTTGATCTGTTTGAGTGGGATGGCTACTTCCGCACTCCATACCCCATCGGCAACTTTCACCGCCGCAAGGGCATGACTTTCCCATTCAACTTTTCGTCCGCTGGACCAGTAATCCGGCCCTTCACACAGTGCGTCGGTTATCGTTCCAGCTCCATTGACAATGATTTCAAAAAAACTGTCCTCCGCGTCGGTTTTCAGCAGCATCAACACACAATCCTGTTTCCACATCTCGCCGTCGTGCCGAGTCACATCATTACGGAAATCATCAAGAGCATTCCGAGCCGGCTCCAGGCAACGTTGACGGCAGTTGAAGGCAAAAAAGAGATGTTGATCATCGTAGCCAACTCTAACCGAGGTTTCCTCATAAGCAAAAGCGGTATAGTCATAGAAGCCAATCTTGACAAAGGGGCTGGCAGCGACGGTGCTTTTCCAGCCGGGATCCTGCAAATTTCCATCAAGAAAAGGAGCTTGCGACATTTTTCCGGCGGATATGTAAGCTTCTTGCTGGGCTGTTTCCGTTGCAACAGGCTCCAATACAACATTATCAAACCAGACTTTCCCGCGGCTGGTATCATTTGCAAATAATATCAATCGATAGGCAGCTTCCTGTTTCTCATTCAGAACAAATTCCAGGGTATATTTTTTCCAGTCTGTGGTGCCGGCAGGGATCCGAATAGTCTCGCCCCAAGTCCAGCGCAGGGGAGTGACATAGACTCCTCCTCCGCCCTTAAAATTTTCTGTTTTCATATCGGCGGAAAGCCGGTATTTCCGGCCAGCCTGCAGAATCGGCGATGACTCAATTCTTGTCGTCTTTCCATCCAGAGTAAATTCCAGGCAGCGTGTAGCCTGTCCTGCTGCATCGGTCGTTTCTATGTAATTGCAGCCGCCTTTGGCAATGGTTTTCCAACGATCTGGGAAATCATTGTTGGGAGAAGAGATTTCAAAGTTGCCGTTTTTGATGATGGGTTCTGCGAGTGTGGTGAAAGCAAACAGGATCAGTCCCATTCCTCCGAAAAGTTTTCGATACAATTGCATAACACTCCTTTTTATTTTTTTCGATTTCCCGAGTTCAGCTCGCTTCAATACCAGACCATATCATGTTTCAAATTTTCTTTCAAGGGGGCTACATGATAATCGCCATACAGCATATTTGCCGTGTGCTGATGGCGGGGCCAGGCGATTCGAAAATCGTATCCAGGTAAAGTCCAGGCATTGATGAAGGTATTACTGATGGCAACGACAGGCGCGGAGCCGGGGCCATAGTCCCCTTTTGAGGAATCCGCAAGAACGACAACCGAGCCGGGTTTGGATGACTGCCACAAAAATTTAGGTTTGGTGAGGGGGGTGCCAATGTTCGGGGCAAGGTAGTCATTAATGCCATAATCGGTCCACTGATTTATCTCTTGTATTGCGGGACAACGGAAAATACGAACTTTTATATATCCGTTGCCGGCTAAAGAACTCCGCCAGCCGGAAGTCCGTGGGGAAACATAGCCCAGCTCGCTAAGAAGAGCGCACCACTGAATACTCGACGTCGGGGAAATCGTGGATTTCAGTCCACCCTGCGGTGGTAAATATCCCGCTTCATCATCGCTATACAGGCTCAATCCAACCCCAATCTGGCGCATGTTAGACTTGCATTTGGAATCGTGTGCCTTGGCGCGTGCCTTGCCTAAGGCGGGCAACAACATGCTCGCAAGGATGGCAATAATGGCAATCACGACCAGCAGCTCAATTAACGTAAACCTTTGGCTTGTAAATAATTGTGAGAATTTAAGAGCGTGTTTTTCTGGGTTCATCTCTGATCTCCTTTTTTGGCATTTAACAAATTAGATCACTCAAGCAGGATTATCACTTTTCAAAAACTTGAAGTCTTGCCAGCCAGTTGGACGGCTTTTTTGTTCATGATTGTATGCTTTGTATTAAAATACTCAATGGTTGTCCGGAGCGCTTTAATTTCCCGCTCAATTTCGGTGTCGTTCTGGTAATGGGTTTTAAACTGGATCATTCGTTTCTGGAGCTTTTCCGCCACCGGGCAGTGGATGCCTGGGAAGTGTTTTGCGAAGAAAGGTTCCTGATACGTCAGTCGCCATGCGCCATAGAAGCCGTCGCCCCCATTGCTGCAGAACGCATTGTAAAAATCATCCCAGCTGACAAAGTCGGTATCGAGTTGCGCTGCGACCGCCCAGTAGCTGTGTTCGACTCCGGGCGGT
>JBAXYW010000458.1:0-3510 GCA_041670605.1 Lentisphaeria bacterium | reverse complement strand
TTTGTACGTCCATTCGCCATTCCAATTGCTGTCAACCCCGAGCCATTCAACATAGCCGCCGGCGACATTACCGCCAAAACGATAACACCGACCGGAAATCGTCAAATAAAATTCAAAGGATTCTGTTCCCCAGACTTCGCCTTCAAAATCCGCTGCCCGCAAACCGCCAGCCTGTATAGAAGCCCCACCCGGAAAAAGCGTTCGGAAGGCCAAGTAAAGATTCTGGTTATCATAGGTAAGCATAAAACCATGCGGCGGAATCTCTCCGGTTTTTTCTTTGAATTGCCCATAGATCAAACTCGGCATGCCAGCAGCAAAATGCCAGGCGTCCTCCTGTAATTCTCCATCCACAACGGGCGCAGTTCCGACCAGGCGTGGTACAGTTAACAAAGGCGGTTGTGACTGATGCAGGGCGGTGAATTCAACGCCGCATAAGCGAGCCAGCTCTGCCGGCGACAAAGCACGATTCCACACCCGCAATTCTTTGGTCTGGCAATCATTGCCCCAGCTTTTTGGCGCCAGCCAACGGTCTTTATACGGACCAATATTTAAGTTGCCTATCCGTTGCATCGGCAGGGGCTGCGGCGCTTCGGAAAGCAATTTTCCATCCAAATAAACACAAACCGTGTTGTTATCATAGGTAAACGCGAACGCATATTCCTGATTGTATTTCAAGGCTTCCGGGCTCTGATAGCGCATTGTCTTGCTGCGGTCACTGAAGGCAAAGCTCCATTTAGGGCTTTGATTCCCATTAATCGTCCAGCCAATCGAAAGACGGCTATGTGTCCGCAAAGTCAACAAATACCTCGGTATCAGCAAATCCGTTTCAGGTTGCTGCAAACGGAAACGAAAGAAAACGGTTCCGGCTTCTTCACTCAACAAAGTTTCCGCCGGCAAACTGAGACCCTGCTGCCCATATACCCAATAATGGTCGGCGGTAAATTCACCCGTCAAAGGCAAAGTCGTCCCAGCAATCTGCAAATCTTGCGCCCGGTCAAAATTAATGCGTAATGTTTCGTCTTCTGCAAACAGGCCGGAAAAAACAAACATACCGAGTAATATTGTTATAATTCTTTGTTTCATTTCAGTAAACCCTTGTGTTTTTTTACACATCAGCGTTTCAGTGGATTCCAGACAATACTGTTGCTTGTTCCGGAGAAAAAGCCGCTGATGTAAGGATTATTGCTGGTGCTATAGGGGCGTATCATGTTACAGGGGGTCTTTTTGCTCTCCGCATGACCATCCGCAAAACCTGCGTTACATGCGCCACCATGCCGAGCGTCCACTTCTCCCATGTATACTGCGCCAGTATTATAAGCTTCCGATCCGCTGAAGTATCCCCGGTTCGGCAGTGCCGCACAATACGCATCAAAAATCATAATGGTCTTAGAAGGTGCGACAAAACCTGGCAGAAAAGATTCCACTCCAATTAACGTAGGATCGTTCTTCGCGCGACTGATAGAGCGATTGAAACTGTAATTGACATAAGAGAAATTGCCATCCTGGGCTGCCGCATCAGGATTCTGCGCAACGGCATTCCACGGGCTAGCATGTTCTCTTAAGCTCGGACACATGAAATTGGCACCGGATAATTTAAAGGTTGCCGAAATGGTAGTAGCCCAATTCCATTCAGCCAACTGAACACGATTCTTCGTTACGTGCGGCAGAGCATCCATATTTTCATCGGCATACATCAACAGATATTGCACCAATTGCTTCTGCTTATTGATACAGGTGATCGCTCGGGCTTTCTCCCTAGCTTTATTCAGAGCGGGCAACAACATCGATGCCAGAATCGCAATGATCGCGATAACGACAAGTAACTCAATTAAGGTGAAAAATGACTTCAATGGCTTTGTGATAAACATAATAAAAATCTCCTTTTATTGGACTCCAAACAACATTTCAAAACGGAATTTATTTATAAGTAACAATCTCTCTTTGTATCAGCCAATGACAACTCCTTCTTTCAAGCTTCCAACAGCAGCCGTGGGGTATAGATTCGGCACGACGATTTCGCGGACGCCAGCATTTGCACCGCTTCATATCCTATTTGAGCAAATGGAAATGAATAATAAGAAAAATCCACGGATGCCGGCAGTACATCAGCATTGCCTCCTGCAAAACCGAGCCGCACAGAAGACGGTAAGTGAAGATAAGCCTTAGGATCTCCTGCCGCGATTTCAAAACAATTAGCGGTCAGCAAGGCATCAAAAGCATCCCGCTTATACAGTGCAGCAACCTGCTCGGCTTGATTTTCTGTTTCTGAAAGTTCCTGATACAGTTCCGGCAAATCTGCTTCCCGCATCAGACGACGGTAGGTCATCAGAACAGGATGATTATTCTCGCTGAGAATATAGGGAACCAACAGAGCAATGCGCCGACATCCCTGAAGAAGCCAAAACCGGATCAACCGCTCGACTCCATTTTGCCGATCCATTTCCTGTAAACACCAGTGCTCAATCACTGCCCGGGAAGGCGGCGGCAAAATGGCTAAACTCTGGCTATGCAGCAGGCAAACCCGAGCTCGACGCTCAGCTAAAAGTTCAAAAACCTTGTAAAACCAAGGCGTTACAAAAACCCAACTGCTACTGTTGATGTGGCGAAAAAAAACAAATTCGATATCTTCCGGATTGTTGGTTAGCGAAACAGCCAATGTTTCCACACGAATATGAAAATCGTGAGCGGCCTTCATGATTCCGCTGAAATACGTTCTCAACTGATCGTTAATGAAACTCTTATCTGTTAATGCTTCCGCATAGGGCAGCAAAAAAACCAGACTCGGTTCTGAACTCACGTAGGTGCCACTTCCCTTGCGCCGTTCCACGAGCCCCATTGCTTCAAGTTCATTCAGGGCTTTGCTGACTGTCATTCGCGCCAAACCATATTGACGGCAAAAAGCCGTCTCGCTTGGCAAAGGAGTGCCGGGTAGCCTATGCTCTATGTAACGCCGTAAACCACAAACAAGCTGCTGATGCAAAGAACAACCACTTTTTCGTTGGAGTTCAAGGGAACGCATTTTAAGTCAACTCCACATCTTGTTGCTTTTTTTAACTATATATTCTTATTCACAAAAATTCAACTTTTTACAGAAAAAAGTTGTCTATTTTCTGAACTTTTCCAAGGCAACAAAAAAATGTTTTAACTTATTTAACACTAATAATATATATTCATTTATAAGCCCTGGAAATCGAGTTCGAAACTTGTCTGATATTTTCCAATACAAGAACCCTTAGGGTTTATCCGCCCCTGTTATGAGATTGGTTGCTGGGAAGTTATTCCTGTGGCCAGAAGCTTTCACAGAATTCTTGTTCTGTCGCCTCGGCTTCTGCCCAAGCGAGGAATTCGCAGCCTCTCTGGTTTCCCCAGGAATAAAGCATGTAAAGACGGTTTTGCCATTCGCAGCAATCCATGTCCGAATTATTGATATTGATTGCGCTGTGAATCAGTTGAATTCGGGCTGGATTGAATTTTGCGGCAATTTTGCGATCCGCTTCATCGCAGCTCAGA
>JBAXYW010000457.1:0-3513 GCA_041670605.1 Lentisphaeria bacterium | reverse complement strand
GCTCTGGCGGGGTCTGCATGTGGAAAAGTTCTCGATTGGCTTCGGAAAAAAAATCTGGGGTTTTACAATTCATGGCGTCGAGTATGTAGTCAGTTGGCTACCTTTTGGCGGTTATGTAATGTTACCCCAGTTGGAGCCATCGGAAACTCCGGCAACGAGCACAGGAGAAAAGCTTCCGTCCAGCAGCCCTCAAGATCGCATTGTGACCGCTTTTGCAGGCCCTTTTTTCAATGTCCTTTTCGGTTTTTTGCTGGCGACCATCATGTGGGGCGTCGGGGTTTGGGAAGCACCACCGGCACCCTCCTGTGTGCTGACCAGTGTGCCCCAAATTCTGCCAGTTTTCAAACAGGGTCTAAAAATGACCGATCAGGTCATAGCGGTCAATGGCGTGACAAGCGATGGCTATTGGGATGAAATTACTGCCACATTGCCGGTTGAAAACGAACCCTTACAGCTGACTGTTTTGCGTTCCGGCGAAAAAATCGAGCTGGAATATCAGCCGGAGCCCAATCCGGAATGGCTTGCTGGGCTGCGCCCGGGATTTCGCATCATTGCCGTCAATGGCAAAAGCTTCAGTAAAGGTGCTGAAGAACTGATGACCGAATACGTTTTCACCAAGGAAGCCGCTGTCCGGCTCACGGTGATTGACAAGGAGGGTCAGCAACGCGACATTCAATATCAGCCTGCCCCAAATCCCCTGATGGAAAATCTGGGATTCCCCTTCTTCCATGCCGCAAATCCAGTTTCCATCGGCGAAATTCTAGCAGATACCCCCGCCGCTCTGGCTGGTTTGAAAAAAGGCGATCTACTACTGGAACTCAATGGCGAAACCATCACCACAGCAAGTGCATTTGCGCAGGCTTTGCAGCAAATGCTGCCAGAGCAAACAATCCGCCTAAAAATCAACCGCAAGGGTAAAGAGCTGACCTTCGAGAACCTCCAAATGCCGGCAGTACAAAGTCCCGGCGCAGCAGCACTCGGCCTCGCGTTCAATGTCCGAGCCGAAAAAATTCTGCCCGGGTCGCCTGCCAGTCAGGCTGGACTTCAAGCCGGAGCTTGCCTGGTCAGCTTGGATGGCAAGGATATTACCGACGTTGGAATGTTTATTGAGGGAATACGAAATTCCGAGGGGCGCCCGCTCGAACTTCTGGTGCAGCACTCTGGCAGCAAACAGAAAGTACTGCTGACTCCTTTGCTGAACCGGCAGGATGGACGAGAAATCTATCAGGTCGGCATGCAGCTGTCAGGAGAGGCACCAAAAATCATCGGGCATCCCAACCCTTGGCGTCAATTCACTAATGTCGTTAATCAAACGACACGCACTCTGGGCTTACTTTTCTCACCTCTGACCAGAAAATTCAAAAGCATCCGAACCGGCGAAAAATCAGCAGCTCCACGAACCAGCATCCAGGTCAAACATATGAGCGGGCCACTGGGAATTATTATGATGCTCTGGTACAAACTGAAACTCGAAGGCCTGCGAGGCGGTTTCTCCTTCATCATCCTGATCACCTTCAGTTTGGCCATGATCAACCTGCTCCCGCTCCCGGTACTCGACGGCGGCCATATCGTCTACGCACTGCTGGAATTGATCTTCCACCGAAAACTCCCGATGAAAGTCATCGCCATCCTGCAGAATGCCTTCGCGGTGTTACTGATCGCGCTGATGCTCTATATTACCGCTTTTGACGGAAAACGCCTTTTCCAACGCATCAACTTCGGTTTGCAAAGTGAAAAAAACACGGAACCGGAGGATCCCGCCGCTCCAGAGGAAGTGCAACCGGAAACAGAAACAACCGGGGTTCAGAATGACGGACAATAAGCGTTCTTATCAAGTCGCCATCGATGGCCCCGCCGCTGCCGGAAAAAGTACTACGGCACGCCTGCTGGCAGAACATCTGGGCGGATTCTATGTTAATACAGGCGACATGTACCGTGCGCTGTCCTGGGCCGCTCTGCAAGCAGGAATCGATCCGGACAAGGCGCCAGAACAGCTCGTTGCCCGGCTAGCCGAATGGGATCTGCATTATCGGCTACAACCCGACCAGAGCCTGCAGCTTTTTTTTAACGGACAGCCCCTTTCACAGGAAAAATTGCGAGCTCCTGAAGTCACGGCCACGGTCAGTCAGACAGCCCGCATTCCAGCGGTTCGGGAGTGGATGCTGGCACGCCAGCGAGAGTGCCGATCGCTGGGCGTCATCGTCATGGAAGGACGGGATATCGGAACGGTCATCCTGCCGGAAGCCAAATTCAAATTTTTTATCACAGCATCTCCTATGGAACGCGCCCGCCGCCGCTTCGCCCAAAGCGGTGAAGTCGCGGCCAATACCACCCTCGCTAAAGTTGCCGCAGAAATTGCAACCAGAGACCGGATCGACAGCACACGGGCAACGGCCCCCTTGAAAGTGGCGGCAGATGCCATCACTTTGGTCACCGATGGAATGAACCAGGAGCAAGTCGCCAGCCATCTGGCCGAAATCATCCGAAAGCAATTCGCATGAATACCCTGCAAGGATACTGCAACTACCGAGTCCCCTATGCCGACAGCGATCAGATGGGTTTCGTCTACTATGGCCGTTACCTCACCTATTTCGAACGCGCCCGCAATGAATTACTGCGTGCCTTGAACTTCACCTACAAAGACATGGAAGCCAGAGGCCTCGGCTTGCCGGTCATCGAAGCGCATGTCAATTACCACCAGCCGGCCTGCTATGATGATGAATTACGCATCAGCGCAGAATTGAGCTGGCTTAAGCTGGTGAGAATGCAGGTCTTTTGCCAAGTCTGGCGTGGCCAGGATTTACTCGCAGATGGCTATACCATCCATGCCGTCATGAATCTGCAAAGCAAAAAAGCAACTCGCCTCCCCAAGGACTTGGAAAAGCTCTTCCGCCTGCATCTCGAGTCTTCGACTTCCCCTGAAACCGCACACTGCGCACCGGGAAAAGAGGTCTGAATGAGTTGGCTGTTTTCATACGCTTGCGCCTGGATTACCGCAACACTGCTGGCAGCTTTTTTGACCGGAGTCTGCCGCACCATAGCGCCCCGCTTCAACTTGCTGGATCGCCCCCGGAAGGAAGCTCATAAAACCCATCAGAAACCGACGCCAGTTGCTGGTGGAATCGGCATGTACTTGGCCTGGCTCCTGACACTAGGCATCGGCATCCTGTTCAGCGTTGCAGGCCGAAGTTTGCTTCCTCCGGATTTCGACTTCGTCACCCCGGGATTGCAGAACATCCGAAATAATCTCTTGCTCATTACAGTCTGCGCAACCCTAATCACCTTGTTCGGCACCCTCGATGACCGCACCCCCATGCGAGCCGGCAAAAAATTCTTTCTGCAGTTTCTGATTGCTGCGATCTCGGCTGCTTGGGGGCCGCGTTTGACCATGGGAATGAGCAACCCGATCCTTTGCTGGATCCTTACGGTTCTGTGGATCATGACCGTCATCAACGCCTTGAATTTCTTTGACAATATGGACGGGCTCGCTGGGGGAGCTGCAATGATTGCCGC
>JBAXYW010000456.1:0-3513 GCA_041670605.1 Lentisphaeria bacterium | reverse complement strand
ATGCCTTCACTGCAAGACATGAAAACACGTACGAAGGAGGCTGGCCTCATGAAGCTGGATCGTCTTATCGCGAACCGTCAGCATATCCCTGCCAACGAACTTCCTATTCCGATCAAGGAACTCTGCGAGCGCTACGAAAAACTCTACACCGGATGCATCAACGACGTCATGCGCGAATTCTGCCTTCTGAACCAGAACCTTCCTTCCTCCATTATGCCGCTCCGCGATGAAATGACTGTCTGCGGTGAGGCGTTTACCGTCAAAAGCGCTCCCAACGTGATGATCGAGGGTGAAATGACCTTCCGCGCCCAGATGCTCGATGAAATGAAACCCGAGGGCATGGTGGTCTGGGACACCTCCGAGGACACCGAAGCCTCCCTTTGGGGCGGCGTCATGACTGCCACTGCCATTACCAAAAAAATTCGTGGCGCCGTGATTGCGGGTGGAATCCGCGACACCAAGCAGATTCTTGAACAGCATTTTCCCGTCTTCTACAAGTACCGCACCAGCAACGGTTCTCTCGGACGCTGCCTGATCACGCATTATCAGGTACCCGTCAAGATCGGTAAGGTTACTGTACGTCCCGGCGACATTATCTTCGGCGACATTGACGGCGTGCTGTGCATCCCCCGTGAAATCGCCTATGACGTCCTGATCCGCGCCGAAGGAATCGAACGTAACGAAGTCGATATCTTTTCGTGGGTGCGTCAGGGCGATACCATTTCGCAGATCATCGAAAAAGGCGGATATTTTTAACCGCCGATGCTGAAAAATGAATTCCGGAGAATGACTGCATTCGTTCACGCGTGGCATGGATCATCTCCGCTGCAGAATTGGGGAGCGCATCGGACTCGACGTCCGGCGTCACCGCCGATGTGTCTGCTTTGCAAAAGTTTACTTGTACGCTCGTCAAAGCCGGAAAAAACAGCTAGGTCGAATCCTGCGGATTTCACGGAAAATACAAACTTAGCTGGAAAAATCTGGACGGAATGGAACCTTTCCGTGAAATGATTCTGGAATAAGTTCCGGCAAAGAAAAGGACGTGATCATGATGCAGAAGCTTTTCGATCTTCAGGGAAAACGCGCACTGGTGACCGGCTCGAGTCGAGGAATCGGATATGCCGCCGCCATGACTTTGGCCGGAGCCGGAGCGCATGTGATTTTTCATGCAAGCAAACCTGCTCGGAAACTGGACGAAGCCCTTACGGAAGCCCGAAAAAAAGGATTCTCCGGTGAAACGGTCGATGCCGATATTTCCACCTCGGAAGGATTGAAGAAGCTGATCTCTACTGTCGGCAGTACCGATATTCTGGTACTGAACGCCTCCATACAGACCTACATGACGGTAGAAGAGTTTGATGCGGACGAGTTCGAACGGGAATACCGGACGAATGTGAAGTCTTCCTTCAAACTTGTCAAGGCGTTCCTTCCCGGGATGCGGGAACGGCGCTTCGGACGGATTATCGCTTTGGGAAGCGTTAACCAATACAGACCTTCTCCGCGCCTCTGTCTTTATGCCGGAACCAAGGCCGCACAGGCGAACCTTATCCTCGGGCTGGCTCGCACATACGCGAAGTTCGGAGTCACGGCCAACAACATTGCGCCAGGCGTAATCGCTACGGATCGTAACAGTGCCGTCCTGTCGGATTCGGAAACCGCCGAAGAAATCCGGAAGCTTATTCCAGCCGGACGGTTCGGCACGGCGGAGGACTGCGCCGGACTCATCCTGCTGCTTGCCTCGGACGCTGGAAGCTACATTACTGGAGAAGATATCACCGTCGACGGCGGAATGCATCTGTAGTCATGACAAACCAGAAACAGCCCTTCGGGCGATCCAAAGGTGATATTGTCATTTTTACTCGACTTGCTTTCTCTATCGATGAACCTATATGGAGTGCGGGAGCGTTAACTCCCGCTTTTGACGGTCGTCGCTTGCGACCGTCTGTGGATGATAATCAAAATCGGCGCCAAATTTGAGTTATCATTGACAGAAAGCAAAAAAGCAAAAATGGGTTTTAGCAAGAAAACAGTGAATTAAGGATTTGTTATAAAATAACTTTAACTTCTATGCTTGTATAATTTCATTGATAAGCTACATTGAGTTCTTGTGCTAAACGTTTTTCGAGTCCTCACCATTATTTCAAGCACAAGGTGATACTATGAAGCTTGCCATTGATTTGGAGAAAACCTTTGAAAGTTTGCGCAAACGTCTGAATGAACGCGAAGAACGCATTTTTGCGGCGGCAGTAGCGACGGGATTAGGTTACGGTGGGATCAATGCGGTCGCAGCCACAACTGGCCTATCCAGACAAACTGTTGCTTCAGGTGTAAAATCGTTTTCAACGAATGAGCCTCTAGCTTTGGAAAATCGTCAACGCAAAATTGGCGGCGGGCGCAAAACTCTGGCATCAAAAGATCAAACTCTCAAGTCTGATCTTGATTCCCTAGTTTCACCACATACTCGTGGCAACCCCATGAATCCGTTGCTATGGACAACGAAAAGCTTGCGCAAGCTGGAGTCAGAACTGCGTGTCATGGGACACGCAGTTTCCTACTTTACCGTCAGAACGTTGCTTTTAGAATCAGGCTACAGGCTACAGTCTTGCCAGAAGACCCATGAAGGAGGAGAACATGCCGACAGAGACGCGCAGTTTCAACACATCAATGACACCACACGCAAGTTTGGCCATGAGGAACAACCGGTCATTTCTGTCGATGCCAAGAAAAAAGAGTTGGTTGGCAACTACAAGAACAATGGACGTGAATATCAGCCATCTGGAGAGCCTGTCAAGACCGAAGTGTATGATTTTCCCGATAGTGCGCTCGGTAAGGCAACACCCTACGGAATTTTTGACATCAATAATAATGAAGGCTTTGTTAATGTAGGTGTATCACGTGATACCGCTGAATTTGCCGTCTCTTCCATTGAAAGATGGTGGCTAACGATGGGAAGCCAACGATATCCTGACGCACACTCTCTATACATTACTGCGGACGGGGGCGGAAGCAATGGCTCCAGAAATAGGTTATGGAAAATCTCTCTGCAAAAATTTGCAACCAAATACTCTCTACAAATATATGTATCACACTTTCCACCTGGAACCAGTAAATGGAACAAGATAGAACATCGACTGTTTTCGGCCATTTCCATGAATTGGAGAGGACGACCTCTGGAAACCTATGAGATTATTGTTGAGTTAATTGGACATGTGACCAATGCGAGCGGACTCCGGGTGAGAAGCACCTTGGATAGACAAGACTACAAAACTGGAATTACGATTGATGACGCACAAATGGAAAGGGTCAACATCCTACACCATGAATTTCACCCTGAATGGAATTATGCAATACTTTCGCAGGAGAAATGTTAATACTATTTTATAACGAGCCCTTAAAGACGAAAAAAGTGGTTCTTCAACGATTTGTTAAAATGAGATAGTATGCTGTTTGAAAATTGCTATTGTCCGAAATGTTTCAATACATTTCGGATAATATCCAGAATTGACAAACAGT
>JBAXYW010000455.1:0-3514 GCA_041670605.1 Lentisphaeria bacterium | reverse complement strand
CCGGAGCTTCCAGCTCCGGATCCGCTCCCGCTCCCGGATTCTCCCCGGAAAGTGGCCGGAGCTTCCAGCTCCGGACCCGCTCCCGCTCCCGTCCCCGGCGGTCGCAAACGACTGCCAGCAGAACGGCAGAGGTACTGTCTCGTTTTCTCTGTAGTGCATCTCCGAGCCACCCGGTTTTGGGGAGTGACTTTCCCCAGGCTGGGTTTAAGCATGGTTATGCTCCTCCGGCGCATAATTTTATGCCGACTTTAGAATTGGCGCCAACCGATCGTTTAGCTTGTGGACATCAGTCCACCCCAAGTTCGTCCGTGTCCGTCCGTGTTGACGCCAATCTACTCCATGAATACCCTCTTGAAAGAAAGCTAAAAATGAAAAAAATGATTGTTTTAGTAACCGGTGCAGCTGGCGATGCTCAGGGCTGGGGGGATATGCGGGTAACCGAGGCAATTTGCGCCTCCATCAAAACCAATGGTTTCTTCTGCCGCATCGTATGCGCCGAAAATCCGGATGAACTGCAAGCCGGCCTCGAAAACGGCTCCTGCGATCTAGTCTGGAGTGCCTTATATTTCTTTTCCAGACGTGCGGACATCATCGGTATTCCAACGGATGCAGTCTGGGTAGCCGATCTGCTTGATCGCTGGCAAATCCCCTATGTCGGCCCATCTTCAACAACGATGAAAAATCTGATCAGCAAATTTACCACCCACGAAATTCTTGCAGCGGCGGGCGTACCGGTTCCCAAACATGTGCTTTGTCCTCCGGGAGGTACAGACGATATTCATTTTTTCCCGGCCTTTGTCAAACCCAATGGCGAATCCCGTTCTATCGGCATCAGTGACCGCAGCGTCGCCGAAGACCCAGCGCATCTGGCAGAACAAATCAAATTTATTCAAAGCGAACTGGGACAGGAAGCCCTCGTCGAAGAATATCTGCCGGGACGAGAATATACCGTCATGGTCATCGGAAATGGGGATTCCAGAGAAATACTCCCAGGACTGGTCAGCGTCGCAAAAGAAAACTTCGGGAAATATCCGATCCTGAGAAGTGATCTCAGGGGCGTTGGATTGACCAAGATTTCCATTCCCCTGGAGCATTCTGGGGAAGCCGCCGAACTGGCAGGCAAAGCTTGTGACGCGCTCGGCTGCAAAGATCACGTCCGCATCGATATACGGGAGGGACAGGATGGGAAACTGCGCATTATGGAAGTCAATGGCATTCCCGGCTTGAAACCCGGCAAAAGCTGGAGCCCGCAAATCTGTGCCCTCTACCATCCCTCTGAAAACCCCTATGACTTCCTGATCGGGACAATTGTCCGTTGTGCTGCCAACTGACCTTGATAAAGTAAAAGTATGTGCTGCAGAGCCTGCGGCACATACTTCAGTTTCGTCTCTCCGTTTTTCGGGATCAAAGCGAACCGCGAAAGGAGATGCCGGCGAGGACGCCTATTGGCGCTCCATATCGCGCACCCTTTTTGAGACGCGTGACATAATGCCCCGTATCGCCGGATTTCAAAAAAGCTTTAGAGAACCTATCAACAAAAAAAAATACGTCTGCACTTGTATTTCAAAAAAGGTGGGGATATAATATTTACATGTAACGATAACAGGGAAGCCGATGAGCAGTTTATTGAATTCAAAAGAACATGCCCGCTGTTTATTGGCGGATTTACGCGGAAAAATAGAGGGAGGGGTATTGTTGCCCGGTTCCCAGTTGCCATCCGAGAGTCAGTTATGTACGGATTTCATGCTGAGCCGTCCGACGGTTCGTCGGATTTTAGAGAAACTCAGCCAGGCGCAGCTGATTGAGAAAAAACCCGGCATTGGGACTTTTGTCAAAGATTCAACGGAAAAAAAGCCGCTTTCCCTGTTTCGGATTGGGGTGGACTGTTTCTTTTACAGCGGTCAGTATTACAAGAGCATATGGTCGGGCTTGAGCAGCTCACCTTTTGGGAAGAACTGTTATTTTCATCTTTTGGATAAGGAGAAACTTCAGCTCGGCATTCTGGATAATGACGTGGATGGTATCCTGCTCTGTGGCTTTGACGGTGAAGCTTCCGTATTGGAAAAACTCAAGAATACGGGAAAGCCGCTGATCGTCATCAACCGTTGCATCCATAGTCCGGACAATGTTGCCTATGTGACGGTTGATCACCGGCAGGAAACGGCCTCTGCCGTAACACATCTTTTCCGGTATGGGCATCAGAAAATTGCTTTTATCGGGAACTGTCCTTCGTCGGGAGCACTCCACCTGCGTTTTCAGGGATGGATGGATGCCTATCACAATGAAGGATTGGCTCCCCCTGAAAATTTACAGCTCAGCATGTCGGAATGCGTTCATCCCGAATTCGGTCGTAAACTGCAGCAATTTCTGTCCGGAGAGAAATTCACTGCGCTGGTGTTTGGCAATGAAGCTGTCTTTCAGCGTTTCTGTTTCGAATATCATCGCGTTGCGTGCCATTGGCAACATCAGCCTGAAATCATTGTTTTTGACGATGTCAGCACACTGATGGAGACACAAACGCTGTTTTGCAGTTACATCCAGATGCCATTGCAACGTTTCGGCGCTGTTGCGGCAGAATTTCTTCGGCAGAAAAAAGCGAATCCGCAATTGCAGCCGATACAGCAAATCTTGCCCTGCAATCTGGTGGTCCGGCATATGCCACTGGGGAACGATGAAGAAAAAAAACAAAGTCGAAAATAGGATTTTCATACTACCGGTACTATTTTGATTCAACGGCGGTGGAAGTTGCGAAGTCAATAAACATCAAACGGGCTGATCGGTGAAAAAACAGTTTGAATTTTACGACTTGACAAACAAAAGTGGAGGTATGGTATGCGTTCTATGAAACGGAACAAGAAATCTGCGGCAGACAACAAAGGCAATCAGGGAGAAAGCATGAAGACAACAACTGGTTTCAGACGATTGATGTCCTTTACCTTAATTGAATTGCTGGTGGTTATTGCCATCATAGCGATTCTGGCTTCCATGTTGTTGCCGGCACTTGCCAAAGCCAGAACAAAGGCTCAGATCACGACCTGTCTTAGCAATATCAAGCAGCTGAATTATTTCATTATCCAATATGAAATGGATTCTGATGATAACACTCTAAGGGTCACCATGCCTCTTTCCTATGACACGGCAACACGTCCCGGCACCTGGACCACCCAGCCCTGGACAAAATTGATCGTCCCTTATATGAATATGAATCTGACCCAGGTGGCATCCGGCAATCCCACACACGATATGCTGCCACAAGCGGAACGTCGGGGCATTTTGAAATGTCCTGCCGCCAATAATAATATCGCCTATGTCGGTTTTCCTCATTACGGGATGCCGGGACAGTTGTCAACGGATGCGACCTACAAATTTCCTCCTGTTGTTTCACGAATCAAAAATGCTGCCGGACGGGTGCGGATTCTGGATACCGTATACATGACTGTAAGCAATATCCATTGGCCGGATGCCAGTGGCCCCTACGCTTCGGGAGATACAGTCTATACCGGCATTTACATCT
>JBAXYW010000454.1:0-3517 GCA_041670605.1 Lentisphaeria bacterium | reverse complement strand
TCGTCAGGACATCACCGAAAACTCCGGCCTTTTCGGCATCGAAACTGGTAATTTGTATTTTTTTGTTCATGCCTGTAATTTTTCTGCGATGGTTTGCAAGGTCGCGAATTCCAATTCGCAGCCATTTTTGGCAGCCTCGGCGCGGGCGAAGGCAAAGAGTTCCCGTAAAAAGCGAATTCCTTCGCCTTCATACACCGGGTCGACATGGCAGACAGTGATGAATGGGATATCCGTTTCCACACACTGCCGGAAGTCGTGTTGCGCAAGCTGCATCATGACTTGATATTTTTCTGCCGTCAAATACCAGGTGTAGTCGCAGGTCAAAGGCAACATCAGTCCGTGTGATTTGGCGCGCATTTTTTCCCATCGATCCCGGGTGATTTGGCGCGCCGGCACATGCATGCGATCCAGTAGATAATCCCAGCCGGTTTCCTGAAAACAACCGGAGCTGTCGAATTGGTATCCCTCCTCGAAGATCGCCTGAAACATGCCGGGACTTTCCTGCAGAGAGGGAGCGCGGAATCCCGTGATCTTGAAGCCGAGTGCATTTTCCAGAATTTCGCGGCCTTGACGCAACCGGTCGCGGCAATTTTCGACCGAAAATTCGCGTTCTAGCGCGGCGGCGTTTTCGTGTGCAAAGCGTTTGTTTTCTGCTTCATGGGGAAGATTGAGAATCATCTCCGGTGGGATACCGAGTTCAAAGCGGTTGTGACGCAGACCATGTTGGGCAAAACAGTGGCCACGAAGTTGTGCTGCCTGGATGATGCCGGGATAGCCGCCTGGCAACTCGCTGAACAATTTTCCGCTCGCTTCATCGATAGGGACGATGAAGAAGGTAACGGGAATATTTTCAGAGTCGAAAAAGTGGATCAGACGCTGGAAATTTTCCGCCTTGCACCAGTCGGCAAGCGCCACATCATCCACAGACATACCAAATGCTATTTTTTTCATGTTTTTTTTCCTATTTAAGGCTTCTTTAAGCAAAAAATACGGCGGGATCGCTTACCTTGAGTGGAAGATAAAAACTCTGTTGGAAGGCTTCCGCGTATTTGACTTTAATCCGGGAACCGTAGTACCTGGCACGCGCTTCCATTTCATCACTCCAGTCATCGAGATGGCCGCCCTCCTGGTCGTAGGCGGACGTCGCTGCCATCTTGAGCGAAAATTCATCCGAAATATCGACCAGATGGGATGGTTGCGGCAGGAGGTCGTTGACTTCAAAATGAAAATATCGTTTGGCGGCCCAAGGCTGGGTACCATAGTCTGCGGTGCAGTTCCAACGTGCCTGATTCCAAGCATCGGTGGACATCTGAGCCATGTCATGATGTTGAAAATATTCGGCCTTAAAATGACCGAATATCACCTCGGGTTGAAATTTGCGGATGGCGCCGATGCACTGCCGGTAAAATGGAGCGGTTGCCCCGACTTCAAAGTCCCCGACATCGACGCATTCGAGTGTTTTGACGCCAAGAATCGCATGCGCCTTCTCTGCAGCTTGCTTGAAACGGCGGACGGCTTCTGCACTGCCTCCCGGCACGGTATACGCCTCATCCCCATTGCCGAAACAAAATACGCTTACCTCACACCCGCTTTTCACCAACTTGCGGATCGTCCCCCCCATAGCAATGACGGAGTCGTCAAGATGTGCCCCTAAAATCAAAATTTTATGCATCGCGGTTTTCCAATGGTATTTTTGCCTTAATCCTGGAGAACGGAATCCCAAAAGTTCTGCAGGCCGTGTTTTTATTGCTTCACGACTGGTGTTGCTGTTCCAGTAATGTGATAATCGAATTTCACGGATATTCAGTTCTGTTAACTTTAATTAATCTAAACCGAAGTTAAGGTAAATACGTCGCATATTTTAACTATCTACTCGCGTTTTTATGCTATTTTTCATGTTCAGCTTTTTTCGCAGTTCTTTTGGTGAAATAGTCTTTACTTGTTTAAAATAACGATAGAATTGCGAAATGGATCCAAAACCGCAGCGGATCGATATTTCCATAATACCCAATGCATTGTTTTGCAATAATTCTTCGGCTTTTTCAATCCGGTACAAATTGAGATATTCAACGAAGGTCACTCCTGTATGGCTTTTGAAATAACGACAGAAATGGTTGGGGGAGAGAAAAAAGTGTGCGGAGATCATTGCCAGATCCAAATTCTTCCTATAATTTTGGTGAATATAATCCCGGATCAGTTGGATTCTGTCGCTGGCGTTGCCGCGTTCCCAGAACAGGATTTTACTGCGTTCTTCGATGATGATTTTGCCGATATCGCGCAGATATTCGATCAGTCCGTCGATTTGTTTGTGATTCAATACCGGACTGCCCAGATAGAGTTCATATACATCGTTGTTGCCGGGATCGACGTTTTCACGCTCGGCCAGGTCGCGGATAAATTCTTCGGAGTTAGGCGTTGCTCCCTCAATGAAAAATTGCCCCGCGGTCAGTGCCCCGATATATTTGTTTTCGTCGTCATAAAGTGGGAGGATCATATCGGTAAGTCCTGCATAACACTGGTAGATGAGTTCATGGTGAAGCTCGCGAGCCTGTCGAATGAGCTTTTCTGTATAGCGCCGGCATGGGGCGTTACCGGAACTGCAAAATACGGCACAAAATTTATTAAGGTGTTCAAACGGCAGAATATTCATCGATTTGCCTTCGATATTGATATAATCAATGACGACACCGATCAGCTTGTAGATGATATTGTGATAGCCAACCAGCTTGTCCTCTTTGCCCAACTCCTGGAAAATTTTTTCTTCTATGTTTTGTATTTTCATATCGGTAAGGATTTGGTGCGTTGTTCAGGGGACGGCTTTTTTCCCCGATGTAGAGCGCTCCTTTTGGCAGGGAATGGCAAGCGGGTCCGGCGTTTGGGGAAGGTCTCAGGAGATGCGGAGGAATTGTGCAAAGGATGAGGTTGGGACGATGGCTTCGCAAAGTGTTTCCACCCGATAGCGCAAGCCCATATCATCGGTAACGACCCAGCGCAATTCTCCCTCCGCTTTCGGGGTATCCTTGAGTAGTTGCACCAGGTAGTTGTCCGCATTCTGATCGGCCTGTAATTGCGCGGCAAAATACAGGGTTAGGCCGGCTTCGATTTTTTCACTGGTATTTTGGGAGCCTACCCCATCAAAGATCAGCTGTATGGTTTTGAATAGTTTTGCCTTGCTTTTGCATTTGGCAAGAAGATCCTCTCGGGCCGCAGTTTGTCCCAGCTTTTTTGTCATGGCATTCCATTGGGAGTCGCTTAACAGTAAGTTGCAGCCATCAATATATATAGAGAGCTTGGGAAAATTATTGATAAATGGGGTCAAGGCCCAGATTTCCCGGGTATGATAATGTAGAGACTTGCGTGCTTCAACAGAAGAAACCTGGCTGTTGTGCAGTTTTCGACGGTCTTCGAGAAGTTTTTTCAGGGAAACGAGTTCATCCGGCAAAAGCAGACCATGAATGCAGTCGTGTTCCAGAAATTGCAGGAGTTCAGTAAATTTACGGGGCGCAGTTTCGTCCAG
>JBAXYW010000453.1:0-3519 GCA_041670605.1 Lentisphaeria bacterium | reverse complement strand
TGGTTGAGCGCCTACGGCGCAAAGATGCCCGCTAAAACACGAGCGCAATGGCCAACTTTTGAGAATTGCACCCAAAACAGGTTTCCCCACAAACCCTAATTCCCTGAGATCAGGAAGTCTGAAATTCATGGCCGCTTGATTAAAACAACGCGATCACATAAGACTCGATCTTCCTTCTCAGAAGAAGCCACGTCATAGCTTGGCCCGCTGAATTTCAACGATACTTGAATTTCCCATTTTTGCGCCAAGGAAACTAAATCATCATAAGAACAAAGTTTTTTCAGCGGGACGCATATTTGCCATTTGGCTCCATGCAATACCATATCCGGGCTTAGGCGCATTGCACTGCTGAGTTGATAAAAATGGTAGCCGCCAAGCTGAATCTGTTCTTTCTTTATGATGCGACTGCCACCATATTTTTTACTGACGTAATCATAAGTCAAAAGCTGATAGTCGCCACCCTCACTAACTTCATAAACGGCCTTGCCAATAGCGGCTTCCGCATCCCGAACCACCAGCTTCGGATCAAGACGACCAAAGTCCGGCAATGACAATTGCAAAATTTCCGGACTCAGTTCGGCGAACTCCGGCGGCAAAGGCTGCATCTGAACTTCCTCCCGACGTTCGGCAAGCCAAAGACGAAAGTCATCTCGCAAGTCCAGCTGACGCTTAACAAATAATTCCTGCAAAGTCCGCTCCATACGCTGAGATAATAAAGTAAACTTTCCCGGCGCAAAATTTTCATAGCTTATTTTGGCGAGTATTGCGGAGTCCAAGCCTAGTCGACTGAGTTTAACGCGAAAAACGGCGTCTCCAGTAGCCAGAGCCTCGGCTTGTTCATAATAGTTTGTCCAGCGCTGAAAATTGGTCTCGGTCAGATAGTGGTAATCCATGCTATTCCAAGACCAAAAGCCGCCCTGTTTCACAAAATCTTCACGTTCTGCTTCAAGCTCAGACAGCAATTGCCGCATAATGGGCGCGGCGGCTCCATAATAAGCATCCGTAAAAGTTTGCACCAGTTCGTCAAGTTCCTGATCCGGATTCTGAAATAAACGCAACATCACCCAACTTTGTAATTCGGAAAAATTGCTGCCACTTTTAATGCCCCCGGAATCATGCTCAAAATAGCTGCCCTCTAAGCCCAAACGATGCATCAAACGAATGTCAGCGGCCAAACGGCCAAGATTGCCCAAAGGCGGCGGAATGAAAAAATTTCCGGAACGATAGGGATTGGGATAATACCAAAGCCAAATTTTCTTGGTCAGTCGGCTCCATTGCAGCAGATCCGATAAATCTCTTTGATTAAACTTGGATTCTTCCATGCTGGCGGCAAAATTGCCATTGATTGGCGCGAAAGTAACGAGAAAATTTTCTGGTAATTTTTCCGTTAAAACTGGGGGGCGTTGGGTCTGGCCTCTCTGATACGCCAAAGTTCTGAAAGTGATCTCGGGATACGCTCGAGAAATTTCAATCAGGTAGTCGAAGAGCGGCCCTCCTTCGGCCTGATATTTTTCTTGTAATTTTTTGCATCCTGGGCAACAGCAGATATTGTAGGCGATATCGTTGCACTCAATGGTGACAATGCCATCCTTGCCCCCTTTTTCTTTTTCCCGTCGATATTGTTCCAAGACATTTTTAGTAAGTTCTTGTCGCAGTTCGTGGTTGCTGAAACAGAGTTGTCGGTTATTGACCCGTTCCCCTTTTTCATCCATGGAAAAGAATTCCTGATGACTGGAAAAATAGTCTTTTTCAGCCAGCCAATCTAAGGGCTTCGCCATATTGCCACCTTGAAAGCCTGGCATATAATAAGCAAATGAATGGTGGCTGGGATGCAGAGTTCGACAGCTATTGATAATTCCCGGCTGCCTTTCGATCAAAAGTATATTCTGCCGGTTTCTACCCTGAAAAAGTGAAACTGCTTGCTTGTCTTTGTAGAACCAGTTCATTAATGAACGGATTGGCAAAGCATATACGATCCGGGAATCTTCAGTTGATACGGCCAAGGTCTCCTTTTTGGGTATATGCATATCACCATAGGCAGACAACCATAAACAACCAAGCCGCCGCTCTAAAAACTCATAAACGGCATGTAAATTGCCATGCAACCCCTCACCATAAAGAAAAATATCTTGCCCCTGAAAATGCATGACGATTTCTCCGGGACGCATAAATACAGAAAAATTATTTTCCGATAACAACTTTTTAGCTAAGGGGCCAAGTCCGAGAAAAATCCGGCGCGAATTCTGAGCAGCGTTCTTGGAAACATCGACAACTGCCTCAAAGGCTGCCCCACTACATCTTTCCAGAAAAGTTTGCAGTTCTTGCTGCGCCAACTGGTCAAGAGGAGAAAGCTGTTCTGGGACTACTATCAGATAGTGAGCTTCCCCATGCTCAGCCAGCAGAAAAGGAACAATGTCCTCACCAAGCAGACTGGCATTCAGCAGCAAAAAAAACAAAGAAAACACTGCATGACAACAGTTGTTGAGATTATTATTTTTCATCTTCAATCCTGAATATTAAACTCGACGATAGCTTGCAAAAGTACTAATCTGGTTTTGCAAAGCTGAACCTTCAGCGTAAATACACCCCATAGTCATTAAAAGAACCCACGATGTAGGCTCTTTTAAAGGTGCCGGTATGCCCATCGACAAAAAGAAGATTCTGCGCCGAACGCTGGTCATGAACCAAGTATTGAAGATTATATTTCCCGTAAGCAGTGTCAGGAGTGAAGGTAATAAATGAATTATAGCGCCAATTACAGTAGGGCAGCCAGCCGTCGATATTGATGCCGCCATAAAAAATACGGATGGAGGGCTGTTTGACTTCCCCAAGAGTGAGCAAACGATTCGCCCGATCAGTGAAGGGAACTGCAGTTATTGACAACCAGTAATTTTGACCGTAGGATTGAGCGCTATATGGTTTGCGGGAAGGACAGCCATCCAGAACCTTAAGCTCACTTTTATCCATCGTCCTTTTCAAAACGGTTGTCGGTACCGGACCAAGCCCGGATTTTTTTTCCTCGTTGGGGAAAAATTCATTGTTGTTATCCAAGTAAAAATTTAGAATTAAATACAGTTGTTTCATGCTGTTGACGCATTTAATCGTCTGTGCTTTGTCTCTGGCTTTCCCCAAAGCCGGCAGCAACATGCTGGCGAGAATGGCGATAATTGCAATCACAACGAGCAACTCAATTAAAGTAAATTTTTTCATGCTACGCATCTGACTTTCCCCTGTTTTTAGTTGTTTACACATTTGATTTTCTCTTGCTTTTAATTGTTTAGGCCACTGTACCAAACATCATCGATCAGGAAGTGACCGACGTCCTTCTGGATGCGGAGCGTAACCAGAAATTTCCTTGTGAATTCCTCCATTACTAACAGCATTATGGACTCGTATCACCAGCACATTGTCCTCGCCGGGGCGCAAGTATTCCGCTGCCACTTGAATCGTAAAGGGGCGATCCCAGAGAGCGCCAATCGTTTTCTTTTCTGATTGCACACTGTGTTCGCCGACTGCGTG
>JBAXYW010000452.1:0-3522 GCA_041670605.1 Lentisphaeria bacterium | reverse complement strand
TTATAATTATTCGGTTTATCTGGGACAAACGGAATATTCCATCATGGGCATTGCTACCTCTGACGGACCGAGTTATCATCGGTTTTCTTCCTATGCCCTGCTGTATTTGAATAAAGAACAAAAGTAATATTTTCAGATCATATAGATAGGCTCTGCTGAACAGTCAAATATTTTTTTGATAGATCAGATCGTTGTCTGTGTTTTTTCACTTTGCAGGGGTCTATTTTTTTTTGTATAAGATCGGAAAAAACGTGCAGGAGAAAGGGCAAATGTACCGAAAAATTCGCCATGATAAAGAATTTTTGGAAGTCGCGCTGCATTTCGAGGGGCGACTGGATCCGGAAAACCGCCGGGTGAAAATAGCCGCGCGTTTGCTGTGGAACAAGCCGGAATACGATTATGCAAAACATTTCAGAAACCACGGGCGGGGCGAAATTGCGCTGAATGTCCGAATCGCAATCGGTGCGTTGCTGATCAAGCAAATCCTCGGCCAAAGCGATCGCTATGTGGTCGAGTCGGTCAGCGAAAATCCATATCTGCAATACTTTTTCGGGTTCAAAAGTTTCCAGACAAAATCACGGTTCAACGCTTCGCTGATAACACATTTTCGAAAGCGTCTTCCTGCAGAAGTAGTCAACCGCTTCAACGGGAAAGTGATCGGATCGTTAATCTGCAGCAACCCCATGTTCGTCCGATCGTCCGCAGAAAAGCCGGACATAAAACCGACCTGATTCGCTGGACGCAGGAGCCGGGATTGCTTTTATCTGTCCCAATTCCTGCCCCGGTTTTCATCACGGAAATGCCCGCATTTCCGCATGAATATAAGATGGCGGCATAACGCTTCTGATTCAGCGAAACCTAAATTATAACATAAAAAAAGGAAAGTAGATAATGCATTGGATTGATTGGATGATTGTTTGTATTCCACTGATCGTGGTACTTGGCATCGGTTTAAAGAGCCAGAAATATATCAAAGGGGTATCGGACTTTCTGACGGCCGGACGCGTTGCCGGACGTTATGTCGTTTGTGTGGCCAACGGCGAGGCGGGCATGGGACTCATCAGCTTGGTGGCGATGTATGAGGCCATGTACCATTCCGGCTTTGCCTATGGCTTCTGGAATTCGATTGCCGCTCCTATCGGAATTGTCATGGGGTTAACCGGTTATTGTACGTACCGTTTCCGTGAAACCCGGGCAATGACCATGGGGCAATTTCTGGAAATCCGTTATAATCGGCCGTTCCGTATTGTGGCTGCCTTTCTTCAATCGATCTCCGGGATCCTCAACTATAGCTTGTTTCCGGCGGTGGGAGCCAGGTTCCTGGTATATTTCTGCGACCTTCCTCTTCAGGTTAACATCTGTGGAATGATCTTTCCGACTTTTGGTCTGGTTATGGCGCTGTTGCTTGGTCTGGCTGTTTGGGTCGTCTGCATGGGCGGCCAGATCACGATCATGGTGACGGACTGCGTCCAGGGGCTTTTGAGTTACCCCATGTATGCCATTCTTGTCGGCTATATCATCTGGCATTTTTCCTGGTTTCATGATCTGGCACCGATCCTGCTGGATCGTCCCGTCGGGAAAAGCATGCTTAATCCATTTGACATCAGCAATCTACGCGATTTCAACCTCTTTTTTGTCGCCGTCGGTATTTTCGGCGGTATTATCGGCCGCATGAGCTGGTCGGGCACCCAAGGCTACAATGCCGCGGCCAAGGATGCGCATGAGCAAAAAATGGGGGGAATTCTGGGAACCTGGCGAGCCGGTTTTTCCAGTATGATGTTTATCCTGCTGGCCGTGGTCGCCTATACTTTTCTGAACAGTCCGGCCTTTGTAACCGGCGACGTCGGATCGGCGGCCTGCCGCAATGCTTTGGCGCAAAAGGCATTTGATGATGTTGCCTCAGACAGCACGTTTGACCCGATACGTGAGGAGTACCGCCATTATCTGGCAACCGGCAAAA
This sequence comes from Lentisphaeria bacterium, assembly GCA_041670605.1. GTDB lineage: Bacteria > Verrucomicrobiota > Lentisphaeria > Oligosphaerales > Oligosphaeraceae > JAQVUB01. The sequence continues at coordinate 1,562 of JBAXYW010000452.1, read as the reverse complement.
TAACTCCGGCTCTGCAAAACAGCCTGAATTCCGTCCGCGAACCATCCAATAATACGAGTGCCTCTGTAACGGAAAAACCAGTGGATAAAGAGCCCATGTTGACCATCGGTCGCGACGCGATCCGCTCGGTATCTCCGCAAAAAGCTCAGGTCTTCGGCACTATTTTCGGACAGATGCGGGTGCCAATGGCTCTGAAATACATTTTGCCCATCGGTATGGTCGGGGTATTCTGCGCCCTTGGAATCTTTCTGATGATATCGACCGATACCACCTATCTGCACAGTTGGGGCAGTATATTGGTGCAAGACATTATTCTGCCATTGCGCGGCAAGCCATTTACTCCGATTCAGCAGATACGGCTTCTGCGCATTATGATCGCTTCCGTTGCGGCTTTCGCGTTTTGCTTCAGCATGTTCTTCGGGCAGGTGGATTATATTTTGATGTTTTTTGCCATTACCGGCGCCATTTGGACCGGCGGCGCTGGCATCGTCATTGTCGGCGGACTTTACTGGAAACGCGGGACGACCGCCGGAGCCTTTTGCGCCCTGCTTATCGGTTCCGGAATTGCCACCTGCGGAGCCATCTGCCAGAGCATCTGGGCCGGAACCATATATCCGATGCTGGGACGCAATGGCTGGTTGGAAGGCTTCACCCGGGTTGTCGAAATGGCATCCCATCCCCTTGAACCCTACATCCTGTGGCGAGTCGTTCCTACCAAATTTCCGATCAATTCACAGGAAATTGCCCTGGCAAGCATGCTCTTGTCGATTGCGATCTATGTGGTCGTTTCGCTTTTGTCCCGTCACGAAGTGTTCAATATAGAACGAATGCTGCATCGCGGCAAATACCAGCGCGAAGGCAAGAAGATTGAGCATGGCATCAAAAATGTTCACGATTTTTTCAGAAAACTCATCGGCATCAACGATGAATACACCCGCGGCGACAAGATTATTACCTGGTCGGTCTTCATCTGGTCATTCTGTTGGAGTTTCTGCGGCACATTTTTAGGGGTCATTATTTGGAATGCCTTCAGCCCCTGGCCGATGCACTGGTGGGTAACATGGTTTTTCTTCAATCAGATTATCCTGAGTGGCGTGGTCGCCGTGGTTTCAACGCTCTGGTTTAGCTGGGGCGGCACCAGGGACTTGATCCGCATGTTCCGGGCTCTGGACCAAAAACAGGTCAACGTCTTGGATGACGGTCGTGTTATGGACAATGTATCCGCTGATGATATCGAACTGGTTGAAAAGATAGACCATATTCATATTGAAGATAAATGACCATTGACAAAACTGAAAAATTCAGAAGGAAAATCAAGTTTTTTGCTTCCGGTCAGGCTATCCCCGAGGCAAGCCAATGGGTATTTAGGGCTTGCTGAACGGCAAAATATATCTTGATCATCAGATGGTTAGCTGTACTTTTTCCCTTGTTGGGTGCATATTCCCCATGTAGCTTAGAATATTACAAGTTTTCTTGACTGATTAGTGCAGATTGTTGCTTGCCGTCTTCCGGCTTTCAAAAGGAGATGCTGTTCAAGGAATTTCAAATATACATTACTATAT
>JBAXYW010000451.1:0-3543 GCA_041670605.1 Lentisphaeria bacterium | reverse complement strand
CGATTGTAAACGGCATGAATACTATTAATTTGGGTGCGGCTACGATATGATGTAAATGGACAGCCCGTCCACAACCTAAAATGGAAAACACGATGACTGTAATTGGAGAAATTGCTTCAACCATTGCACTTGAATTGGAGATCCAGCAATCCGGCAATATGCGGCGTTCTGAAGGAACGCCGCATAAATTGCTCGCTGCATAAAATGCTTTCTCAAAAGAAGGGAAAGGATGATCCGACTGGTCGAACCGTTACATCATCTTGTAGGCGCACCCGTTTCATAATCTTTAACAGGTTTATTATAAACCTTTTATGGATGTTTTATCGAGTGCGATCCTCGGCCTGGAGGGCCGGACAGACATAAACCTGGGTGAGGCGCACGCAGTGCGCCGCAACCCGGGGTAAAGACAACTAAAAACCCGCGCCCGGAGGGCGCTATTTCAGAAGATTTTGACACTCGCCATACACGACTTTTGCGACATGTTTTTATTTGGAAAATATTTGTCCAAAGATTGAGCATTTGCCTGTGGCGCCCTCCGGGCGCTGACTTTGGGGGAGCCGCTTACCCCCGGTTCCCTTGCCCTTCGGGTTGCGGTCACCGGGGGTTATGAATGTGCAGCCCTCCGGGCTGTCGAAAAGCCAAAATAGGGCGGTATGGTTATGGGATAGATTGTAGCTCTTCTCCGCAAACCAAGGGCTGTTTTCGCAAGAACACGGAGGCAGTCATTGGTTCGCATAATGATTACGTTTACTAAAAATTTTCAATCTGCCCGTGTAGGCCACGAAAAAAAAAACGAGGCTAAAAAAGGAGGAAGAATATAGGAAGCAAATGAAGAAGCGGATATTTTCTCTGGAAATCTGCGAAGAATATCGAAGTATAATCAAACCATAAAAGCAATCGGGTATGTCAGATTAAATGCACCTGCCTGCTTTTGTCAGATTAAATGCACTTGATAACATTTCAGGAGGTGGGTTAAGTTTTTCAATTGGCTTTGGCACTAATGTTGTATGGCATGTACTTCTTAGGTTTGCGTTTTGACGCGAGAGGTATTAAGTTTAATTGTGTCTTTTTTTTGTTCATGATCTTCATTCAAACATGACTATAAGGCGAAGATGGCACTTTTTATCTCATCGCAAGAGTATAAGTCCAAAGCCCGAATAATAATACAATTAAAAACATGGTGTAGTAATGAGTAAGATTTTTTGCGCCGATACGGCAGTTCTAGATCGTAACAGTTTAGTTTTTACCATTCACAACCAGCTGCAACTGCGAGTCGATATCCTGACGCCGCGACTTTTCCGGCTTCGCTTCAGCAACAACGGCACATGGACTGAATCAGCCCTTAACCGTTATCAGATTTATCGTCAGCTGCCAACACAGCCAGAATTTACACTGACAAATCAAGAAACGACTGTCGCGATAACAACGACGGCGGCAAAACTGGAAATTGCTCAGGACGATGGACGTTTTTGCCTGCTGGACAATGCCGGGAATATCCTTTTGCGGCAGACCGAAGCGCCGCAGATCGGCAAAGGTTATCGCTATGCGATGAAGTTGACCGATGATGAGCGCTTATATGGCCTTGGAGATGTCAGCCGGGAAAATATCATGCGCCGGGGTGAAAGTTATGAAACCTGGGTAAAAAATGTCAAAAGCTACATTCCTATTCCGGTTATTTTCAGCAGCCGCAACTGGGGCTTGCTACTCAACACGAGCTGGCGGCATTTTTTTGATGTCGGCAAGACAGATCCAGAGCAACTCATCTGTACAGCAGCACAAGCAGATGCGGATTTCTATCTGTTCACCGGGGACGGTTTTGCCGGGCTTCTGGATGAATACAGCGCTCTGACGGGTCGTCCAGCCTTGTTGCCCATTTGGGCATATGCCTTGACGTATGTCTGTAATCAACAGGTTGATGCTTTCAAACTTGTCGATGAAGCAAGCACTTTCCGGCGTGAAGATATACCCTGCGATGTCATTGGCTTGGAACCCGGTTGGATGGAAAAAAATTACGACTTCAGTACCAACAAAAAGTGGCACCCCGAACGTTTCTTTATTTCCAAATGGGCCTCTATTGGGCCGCAGACATTTATCGGAGCTCTGAAAAGATTGGGATTTAAACTGAGCCTCTGGCTCTGTTGCGATTATGACTTGAGCAACTACGAAGAACAACAGTTGGTTGGCAAAACAACGATGAACGACAACCAGCAAAACCAGCTGCCACCTAAAGAAGATGATGATGATTTTGAAAAAGACCAACGCTTTCAGACCACAAATACTAAAGCCGCCACTTCTAGTCAAACCCTCAACAATGAGTCACCAGAAAAAACAATGGAAACGGTGCAACCAGAACCATGGTTTGCACATCTGAAAAAATTTATTGATCAAGGTACTTGCGCTTTCAAGTTGGATGGTTCGAATCAGGTTATTGAGCATCCTGACCGTGCCTGGGGCAATGGCATGAATGATGAGCAGATGCATAACCTCTATCCCTTGATTTACGGCAAACAGATGGCGCAGGGTTTTGAGGAGTACACTGGCTGCCGTGCTATGGTCTATTCGGCCGGCGGCTATACCGGCATTCAGCAATATGTGGCCACTTGGGCGGGCGACACCGGCGGCGGGCCAAAACCATTAGCATCCATGCTCAACCTTGGTTTTTCCGGCCATTCCAATCATTCCTGCGACATGGATGTATTTTGTCCAAGTGGCATTCATTTTGGTTTTTTGCAGACCTGGGCTCAGCTTAACAATTGGGCCTACTGGCGGCAACCGTGGTTACTGGAGCCAGCTGCCCTACAGATGTTCAAGGATTATGCACGGCTGCGCTATCAGCTTCTGCCTTATCTCTATTCCACAGCGGCGCAGGCCGCCCGTTCAGGAATGCCGGTCATGCGGGCGATGGCCATGGTTTACACTGACGACCCGGCCTGGGATCAGGTACTCAGTCAATATATGCTCGGCGATTTTTTTATCGTTACCGCTTATACCGATGAATTGCGCCTGCCGGCTGGAAACTGGATTGATTTCTGGACGGGACGCACGCTTAGAGGCCCACTGGTCACAAAGGCGGAATTTCCTCCCAACCGGGGGGGATGTCTACTGATACGGGAAGCGGCCATTATTCCTTGCTGGTCAGTTATGCCGCATGTCGAGCAGGGCTTTGCTACTGAAGTGACTTTTCGAGCTTATCCCGGTGACAACACGGCGTCGTTCGTCTTTTATGAAGATGACGGCCAGTCGCTTAAGTATCGTGAGGGTCAGTTTACCACGACTTTGCTTGAATGCCGTCCGGATACGATTGTCATTCATCCGCGCCAAGGTGCTTTTGACGACATGCCAGCCAGCCGAACGGTGGAAATGCTTATTCGTACAGCGATCCAGCCAGACACTGTCATGGTCAATGGCAACGCCACTTGCGATTGGGTCTGGGATGAAGCTGATACGACCATCAAACTGAGCCTCGGCAGCTGCCCTTGTCAGCAGAAATTGTCTGTGACCTGGAAATTCACTCAAACAAACAAGTTCTGAACAATTGTGCCT
>JBAXYW010000450.1:0-3572 GCA_041670605.1 Lentisphaeria bacterium | reverse complement strand
TCCATTAGGCTCAAATAACGCTAGAGATTTGTCGGATAACGCGTCAAATTTCGATGAGTACATGAACTCTGATTTGCCGTCTATCAAGGATCGTTTTGATAAGCGCCGAGAGACTTTGGCTGGTAATCAGGTTGCATTCGATGACGCTCAGGAGGGTCGCGCTCAGGAATTCACAGAAGCTCAGACCGAAAGAGAGTCTGAGTTCAATACCGATCAGTCCGAAAGAGAGGCTGCGTTTCAGAACTTCCTTGAAGGCACTGGATGGTCGTCAATTGGCGCGTATGACGCTGGCGTGGTTATCACCTCCCACACCCAAACTGTCGACTATCTCGGCCAGCCCTACTCGCTAAAACCGAGTATTCCAGCATCCCTTGATGCGCCGTACATCACGACTGGCGTTTGGGCAACGGAGGGCGTAAACTTTAAACTCGTTGGCGACAATTCGCTGCGCAACGAGCTGTCTCTTGAAATGGGTCAGGAAAAAATTGGCCGATACGGGATGAACCTGGCTGAGTCCCTACAAAACCTGAATGGTGCTGCGGGTCTGAAAAAGTTCGTACAACGTTTGTTTGAAAACGCCAGTCAGAAACGCCTTAACACCCGACTGGTCGGTACATCCATCGCTACGCTAAATTCGGCGGGTTCTGTTTTCGCTCAGGCCCTGACCGCATACTTTGGGGAAAGCAAATCCGTAGTGCGGGTTTTCGCCAATGCTGCCGCTAACCCTATAGCTGGTTGGAAAGCTCAGTATTACTCGGGAACGTATTCCATTCGCCTACGCGGCGGCAATGGGGACGGGGCGGCACCTATCGTTATCCAGTCTCGCGCGAAAAGCATTACCTTTTTTTATGGAAAGGAAAGTGACGGGGGCAGCGTTGGCGTCTCCATTCAGACAGCAAACCTTGACCCAGTAGCGGCGGCCTCGATTGATTGTTCAGGCGCTACCGCTATTAACGTGCCGGTCACGTACGCTCTCGACCCTAACTTCACCTCCACCATAACCATCACACCGCCAGCGTCAGGTTTCGGATACCTTGAGTATTACGTGATCGATGCCGGTGACTTCGGCATGACCTTTTTTAACTCAGCGTACGGTGGATCAGCGCTTTGGAATCACGTGGGTGATGGCCCTAGTGGCGCAACCGCACGCCCTGCAGATGCTGGCATGTACCCGTCAGCCGTGCCTGTTGGATCGCTAGGCCTGACTGCAACTTTTGCGCCTACGGATCCACAGTCAAAACCTGAGCTACTACTATACTCGGGGCCAACCAACGACGCAGGTAATACCGGCAAGTACGAGGCCCAATTGCTTAGCGCTGTGACTATGGCGGTCGGCAACGGTAGCGCTTGCATTTTGATTATCGAGCCTATTAATGGCTCGACATCACACACCACCTGGAACGCGTTGCGGGCGGCATATTACTCCGTGGCCAAAGCGTTCCCCGACAGCGTTTTTGTCTACGACTTCGACGCGTTCCTGTCATGGGATCTAGCTTTTAACCCTAAATTCCACGCCCCTAGCTTGAGCGATCCGCATCCTGGCGACTACGGCTACGGCAATCCGCATACCGCTGCGGGATATGATCTGTGCCAGCGCATGGGTGTGCCCTTCCAGCGAAAACTTGGCCGTGTTGCGGCGTCTGAGTTCGGGCGCGAATACACGCAGCCTAACGAACCTGTGCGCGCCGTGCCTGACGCCGTATGGATAGATACAAGCAACGGTACACCTGGCGTTCGAAAGGTTCTGATATCCCGTCGCGAGGGATGGGGTAGCCGAGGTTTGTGGTCTTGCGATAGCGGCGAGAATAAGCAAGTAAGTTTCTATGGGCAGGACTACTTGATAAACGGGCCGGTTGCGTTCGGATCACGTGCCGCAGGTCTGAATTTCCTTGGAGACCCTTGCACGGTATTCACCGGGCAAACCGGTTACGACTTGGACAAGACTAAGTTTGTGCCCGGCAAGACCTACACGCTTTCGTACCTGTATGAGAGTGCGGCCGCTGTCCAGTTCAACACCCTGTTCACCTTCGGCGCGAACCCATATTACACGGTGAAGGTGGCTCAACAGGCGTTCGTACTTGCTGGCACTAGCAACGTAAGTGCTATCAACCAGCCAGGGGGGGCAGGTGATATTCGCCGACTGGTGCTAACTTTCAAATGGCCGACGCTCGTGGAACAGGCCGCGGCCGCAGCCGCTGGTGTGAACATGGCGCTCTTGCGCTTCACAGTGCAAGGCGGATCCGTGGCTAACCCATTGTCAGTATGGGGTTTCCGTATTGAGGAAGGTGCGGGTGTAACGCTTGCGACTAAGGCAATCCCTAACCTTGCGACCACTATGCCGCTTGGGCCTACCGTTTCCGCTATCGAACCCCTCTCCACCGAAGTGCAAGAGGGCGGATCATGGTCTGACACCAGTAACACGCCAGCCCTTTTAAAGCGCATGATTCAAAAAGATTGCCTTGTCAATATCGCAGCTCTTGCCCCTGGTGTTTTCGGTACCGGTGTAAGCCTGTGGCGCCCACCTGCAGTACAGAACAACTTGCTATCCGGTTTTGTGGCTGGGGGCACGCTTGCTGTCGTGAGTGGCGGCGGTTCGGCAGTTAAGGGTACCTATGGGCCGGGGTTGCGCCCAGGGTTCCGATGGGATACCGCCGCGAGCGGCGGTAATACACAGCTTGAACTGGCCGGTGCGGTTGGCAGTGTCAACCTGACACCGGGTGCTGTATACACGTTGTCTATGTTGGTGCGTTGTGGTCGCGGGGATAACGTCATTGACCCACTTGGTTCCATGAGCCTATACACAAACCTGACAATAAATAACACTGGCGGCGGGTCTATCCTTCAACTGCAAACCGATCTTGTTACGTGGAGCACAACACCAGGCGCATGGAAAAAAGGACTGTCATTTAAAGACCAGCAGTACCGCCGTATGAAAATGACCTTCAAAGCGTACGCCACAGCACCTGGCGCGGATGCCACCAATCTGTTCAAGCTTTTGTTGTTAAGCCAGGATAACCAATCCCAATGGGTCGAAATGTCAGAGTTTCGCCTTGAACTTGGCGCATCTGTAACGGCTGACTAGCTTTAATGTACAATGCGCCAAACCTACCTGGGGGCGTCGCATAATCCTTTATTCAACAACCAACCAAAAACCCCGCCTAATAAGCGGGGTTTTCTTTTAGTGGATTGCCGGCCCATTTGGTAGAACTGTCGGCTCTTCTCCTTCGTAATTCAGCTCTGCAACTAAGACGTAATATTCTCCGTCTTGAGTAGGCGCCATTTCGATATTGAATCCCTGTTCTGATAGCTCGACAACCAGATCAGCCATCGTTTCGTTGCTAGGAAAGAATTTCAGCTTAATGCGCTGGCTCATTTGATCTGCCTCCGAATAGTCTGAATCCCTCGACAGTTATTGCAGTACAGAAGCCCCTCAGAGCGAATAAACACTGCACCCGTACCAATCAGCTCGTGCTTGCACTTGCATTGCTTAGGCGCAATCTCAAGGCTCTCACACCACTTAATTTCGCTATCTTTCATGTTCTAGCCTCCATCATTCTTGGCGAGTTTGAATC
>JBAXYW010000449.1:0-3576 GCA_041670605.1 Lentisphaeria bacterium | reverse complement strand
TTAGAAATGGTCATACTTTCCAATGTGTAAAGGATGGTGGAATTCATAGAATTTTCCGACCGCTTTTGCGGTCATTTTTTTTGAAAACAGTTTGACGTCACCACTGGTGAAAACCATAAAATAAAAAAACAGGAGGAAAAAAATGAAAAAGAAATGGTCAGTATTGGTTATTATGTTGTTTGTCGGTGCGGTAGCCTTGAGCGCTGCTGCCTGTACCCCAGCTGAAAAAAAACTTGAAGCAGGTTCTAATGGCGAAATTATTCTGGCAACCACCACGAGTACCCAGGACAGCGGACTGCTGGATTATATTCTGCCTGATTTTGAATCCCAGACCGGTATTGCGGTCAAGGTGGTTGCGGTAGGAACCGGTAAAGCCATTGAAATGGGAAAAAATGGTGAAGCCGATGTACTGTTGGTTCATGCCAGAGCGCAGGAGGATAAATTCGTAGCAGATGGATATGCGACCGAACGTTTTGATGTTATGTACAATGACTTTGTCGTTTTGGGACCAAAAGATGATCCAGCTAAGGTAAAAACGACAGCCGGCAACGACGCGGTTAAAGCATTCACCGCCATCGCAGCGGTACCTTCGACATTTGTCTCCCGGGATGATGCTTCCGGTACAAACACCAAGGAACTGGCAATCTGGAAAGCCGCCAGCATCACGCCAGAAGGCGACTGGTATGTCAGAACCGGCACCGGTATGGGGGATACGCTTACCGTGACCAACGAAAAACTGGGATACACGCTGGCAGACCGTGCGACTTATTCGAACATGAAGGAGACCATGAGCGGTCTGGAAATTGTTTGTGAAGGCGGTGCGCTGCTGCTTAATCCCTATGGTGTTATGGCCGTTTCACCGACCATCAATGACCAGATCAATGGTGAAGGGGCGCAGGCTTTTGTTGACTGGATTATATCGGAAGACACGCAAAAGCTGATTGGCTCCTATAAAATCAACGGAGATCAGCAATTCACTCCAGGTACAGCAAAATAATGAAATTAGGCAGATCGCCCAGATCATGGATGATTTTTTTCATCCATGATCTGGCAGTTAAGGAAGAATTCAATGCAATACATACTTGATGGCTTTGTTGAAGCCTTTTATCTTATTTTTTCCTTCGATCCCGAAATCTTTCAGATCGTTGGTTTATCGCTGTTTGTGTCCCTGTCATCCACTTTGATTTCAACGGTTATCGGTGTTCCGCTGGGAATCCTGCTGGGGATCAACAATTTTAGGGGAAAGAGAACCGTGTCCCGCTTCCTCTATACCTTCATGTCGTTTCCGCCGGTCATTATCGGCTTGTTTACCGCGCTATTTCTGGCCCGTTCCGGACCGCTCGGCCAATTCAGGCTGATGTATACTCCGACGGCGATGATCATTGCCCAAATGGTTCTGGTGACACCGATTATCATGGGCATTGTTTTCAATCATGCCTCAAACAGCGGTTATGATGTTGTTCAGACCGGAAAAACCCTGGGGGCAAACAGAATAAATATACTCACGCTGCTGATACTTGAACTCAAGGGCGGCATCATGATCGCCCTGGTCACCGGTTTCGGTCGGGCGATTTCGGAAGTGGGCGCGGTGATGATCGTCGGCGGCAACATCAAGGGGTTCACACGCGTCATGACGACATTCATCGCCATGAACAACAACATGGGTCAATACAGTGTCTCCATTGCAATGGGGATTATTCTGATGACGATCTCGTTTTTAACAAACTCTATTTTATATCATTTCAGCGAAGGGGCGAAATATGAAGATCGAGACTAACCACATCGTCAAAAAATACGGGGACAAGGTGGTTCTCGATTTGAATGGTCAATACAGTCGGCTGCTGTTCGAGTCGGGAAAAATAACCGGAATTATCGGCTCCAACGGATCGGGAAAAACGACGCTGATGAAAATCATGGCGGGCCTCATTTCCGCAATCGATGGCGAAGTCCGGTATGACGGTCAGACGTTTGATCAGGATATCGCAATGAAGATAACGTATGCGAATCAACGTCCGGTTCTTTTCTCCCGTTCGATTTACGAAAATATCGCCTATCCGCTGAGAATCCGCAAGTATCCGGAGGAGGAAATCAATCGGATTGTCAGTGGACTGCTGGAGGAATTCGAGCTCGCGGACATTCAGAAGCAGAATGCCAAACACCTTTCGGGAGGAGAGTCCCAGAAAACCGCACTGGCAAGGGCGCTTTCCTTTTCGCCGGAGGTCGTCTTTCTGGATGAACCAACGGCCAGCATCGACCCGAAAAGCGTGCAGGTGATTGAAGCTGCGCTGAAAAGGCGCAATGCCGACACGGGGCTAACGGTTGTCATCATCACCCATAATCTGGCGCAGGCTTTTCGCCTCTGCGACCGACTTGTTTTTTTGAATCAGGGCGAGTGTCTGTTGTATGATACAACCGAAAAGATGCGGCAGGCTCAAAACACGACGATTCAGGAATTCATTTCATTCAATGCTTTCTAGATTTTTCAGCAGACGTAAGCATCAACTTTAATTGGGATAACAAATAGCGGCGAGTCACAGATCATGATATTATTATAAAACCTGAAGGAGCAAATCAACATGAAATTCTACCTGTGTATTGATGATACAGACAACCTGGATTCCATCGGGACCGGAACCATCGCCGAGCAGATCCGCGAAAAGCTGGTCGCCCGCGGCTATGGCCCCTGTTCGCTGGTGACGAGACATCAGCTTTATATCCATGAGGATATCCCCTATACCTCCCACAACAGTTCCATGTGTTTCTGTGGTGAAGCACCGGATTCTGCGTTTGCGGATGTCATCGAAATTGCTTCTGGCCATCTGGATGCAGTCGCTGCTGAAGGCTCCGACCCCGGTCTCTGCGTACTGGAATTCGACGCGGAAAGGGATTATCAGGAACTGATCGCGTTCGGCAAGAATGCCAAGAAAAAAATCCTGACCAAGGCGGACGCCATCAGCTGCGCCCAAAACAACCGCTTGCATCTGTCCGAGCACGGCGGCACCGGTCAGGGGATCATCGGTGCGTTGGCCGGTGTCGGCCTGCGTATTTTCGGAAGCGACGGCGAGGTTAAGGCGGGCATGAAAAACATCGAGATCAATCAGCATTATCGCGTTTCCGAGCTCAAAGAGTTGCCGGAGCTGACCCGGGTGCTTGAGTTCAGAACCAAAGAACCGCTTGATGATGCGGTGGAAGTTGAGGTGTGCGGCCGCACCAAAACAGTGCTGTACCGGCATGAATACGTCCTTTTCGTCGTCCGCTCGGCGGCGGGAATTTATCAGACGATCAACAAGTCTGAAATACGAAGAATGGGGGAATATTTCTATGAACAGTAAAAAAACGCTGCCGGCCGACGCCTGGGAGCGGGGGCAGGCCATTGCCCTGGCCTGCGCCGCCTTCGAGCAGGATGTCGAAGAGGAATGGGTAGCTCAGGAACCGGTTTCCTGCTATAATTGCCGGTACCGGCGTTTCACCGCAGCGGCCATTCTGTGCATGAAATCACGCTTCCCTGAAAACCCCAAATAGACTATTTGCGAAAGTGTCGTGAGCTTTGCGAGCAATTTCGCACGAACCAATTTT
>JBAXYW010000448.1:0-3595 GCA_041670605.1 Lentisphaeria bacterium | reverse complement strand
TATTTGAAAATACCGTTGGGAAAATGCATCCCCTCTCTTCATTGACAGAACACGGCAAAAAAACTGCTGAAACGCGGCTCCGCAACAGAAGGCTTTGACGATAAAGTACCCCTGCTTGAATAACTGTCAAGACCCTTTTAAAATTTTTCTGATTTTTTTTGCAAGTTTTCCGGTAATGCGTCAGGAAAGCTGGTAACTGAGGGATTCTTTTTGAACAACGAAATGCACGAAAAGACCCGGAAAAATTCATCGAAGCGGCTTTGACTGCAAGGATACCAGCGCTCCATATCGCTTCCAGCGCAACTCCGTAAAACCAGCCTAACCCAGGAGGATTTTGCCGGGGATAGCTCTTGCGTGAAAAGCAACAACCCAACAAAAAAAGGATTTGCAAAATGTTTTTGTCGGCAATATATTCTTAAATGTACACTTTGTACACCTTTTGTAATGGTTTTAAGAAATCGTATGGTGTCCTTGTCTCATGTCTAAGCATCCCATATATTCTCAAATTGAAGAGGTGTTGAAGAAGCGGCTTGCCTCTGGCATATACGGGGAGCATGGGGTATTGCCGGGTGAATTTGCTTTGGCGGAGGAGTTTGAGGTATCGCGGCGGACTTTACGCAAGGCTCTTGCGGCTTTAGAGACCGCCGGTTTCGTTTCGCGGCGTCCCGGGGTAGGCACCATGGTCAGGGATTTGCAGGTTACTCCTCGGCGCCTGCAGTACGACATTGCAATTATCAATGATTCGAACCCCGATCCCGCCTTTAATTATCAAAGCATCTTATCCGATGGTCTGTTGAATCGCGGCATTATGGAATCACTGGGACGGCGTGGGCATTGGATGCGCTATATCCCGTGGACTTCGGAAAACCGCTTTTATGATCTCGATGAAGTGGTTTCAAACCGGCGTATTGACGGTTTTGTTTTTCCCAATCCATTTTCCGTGGAAGATGTTTTACGAAGGGTAATAAGCGCCCGAATTCCGCATATTGCTTTTGAAATTGAAATCGATCTGCCTGGATTGAATTCTATGCTTGCAGATGATTTTCAGGCTGCCCGTCAACTGGTAAAACTGCTTTACGACCGTGGCTACCGGCAGCTGGCCTTCCTGGCCGGCATGCTGAAACCCAAATGGATGAATACCGCCAACCGTCGCCGCCTGAATGGTTTTCTGCAGGGTTGCGCCGAATGCGGTCTCAGCATCCCTGCGGAACGGCTTTCTTTCTTTGGAGAGGAACGGCGTTTTCTGGTGCAGGAGCCCTGGCTGCGGCGGCAGGCACAGCAATTTCTGCAACAGCGTCCCCTCCCGCAGGTAGTCATTTTATCCTGCCTGCTCACGGCACAGATTTTTCTGCAAGTTGCTGACGAGCTGTCGATTCGCATTCCGGAAGACCTGGCGGTGGTTACTTTCAATGGCTCCAGCCGCAATCATCTGGAAACCACCCCGGAGTTAGCTCGCCTGGCCATGTTCCGGCATGACCTCCCGTTGCTGGCAGAAAAGGGCATCAACAGCCTGCAGCACTGGTTAAACAACCACCAGTACACCCCAAAAATCCACAAAATCCCTTTCCAGTTTCACGCCGGTTACAGCCTGAAGGAGATCTGATTACATGAACTCATCGCTCTTTTTCCGGACGACGTTATAATCTGTTGTTTGAATATCCATATGAAGAAGCAAAAGGAGGTCAACATGAACAAGAAGTTTACTTTGATTGAATTGCTGGTCGTCATCGCCATCATTGCCATTTTGGCATCGATGTTATTGCCCGCTCTGGGCAAAGCACGTGCCAAAGCCCGCCAGATGACCTGCCTCAGCAATTTAAAACAATTATACTTGAGCCTGGAATTCTATTCCGGTGACTACGCCTGCTATCCGCCAACCAACCAAAAAGGCATCAACTGGAATAACAGCACCTGGAGCACCTCCGGGGATTTTCCCACCTGGGCGGAAATGTTCATTGCCTTGGGATATGCTCCTCTGGCAAACCGATATGCAAGATACTCTGACATCAAAAAGGGCGTTTTTTTCTGTCCGGACCATGTAGCTGGCCGGTATGGGCTCAGCGGCGAACCCGGCGTTTTGCCGCAATACAGCAACGGGGTTTACAGCAGTTATGTCTACAATGCCTGGTACCATGCCTACAACCGCAGCAATGATGACAAAGGGCTGGCTAGCCGTTCGCCAGCATCCGTCAAATACGCAGCGGACACCATTGCTTTTACGGATGGAGATTATTATATCATTCATGAAGCGGAACGGCGCAGCCGGGTCCACTACCGCCATTCCGGTCAAGCGGCTGCAGTATTTGTTGATGGGCATGCACTGATGACAAAAGCCGTCTTCCTCTCCTTCAACTCTTTCGAGCCGCTCTTTTGCATTGGCCGCAAACCCTGAGCCAGAACGGTCCACTTTTCAAGGAACAACAGCAGTGAACAAGCTTCATTATTTCTTATTGTTAGGCACTGTATGCAACCTTTTGCGGGCAGCCAACCTCATTCCTAACGCCGATTTCAAGATCCTTGACCAGCAGCCCCCACAACACTGGACTCATTTTACCGGCACTGCCAAAACAAGCCCTTTTCACTATGAAAACGGAAACCTGTCGATCCGGGAGGCAGCTTCCAACTATGTCAGCAGTGCAAACGTCCTTATAGCGCTTGATGGCTTCAAGAGCTATCAGTGGGATGTAGAAATAAAACTGGACAATGTCAAAAAAATGGCTGCCATTTTTTACTACTGGACGGATGCCGACGGCAATCGCATCACGTCGGAGCGTTATCTGACAAAACTCAAGGGCAGTTCCGACTGGCAGAAAATCAGCAGGACGATTTCCCCGGACGATCCGGCAAAGACACATGGAATCCGAATCTGCCTGGCCATTTATCATGACCTTGACAGCCCCGGGCAGGTTTCGTATCGCAATCCCTCCTTGCAAGTCGCTGCCGGAAACCTCACTCCGGCGCCGGTTCCCGCGGAAAAGAAAAAGCCCCGGGCAATTCCGGTTTTAAGCGCAGCTGCCTTTACCGAAAAATTCAATTTCACCTATAAAAAGAGTCATGAGGCTTATCATAAATTTGCCGGGCTTCCCGGTTTTCTCAGTATGAGCAGCTCCATTCCCTCTCGGGAGAGTGCCATTTTGAAGGTACGAGTACCGGAAGCGGTGACCTTGGAGCTACAACTGCTGCATGGGCAGTCCGCAGAATTCCAGAAGCTCTTTGTGCCTGAGAAAATCGAACAGCACAACCAGGAGAAAATGCACCTCTATCAGCTGCCGGCCGGAATCATCTGGAATTTTGTCGGAAACGCACTTTTCTTTAATGAAAATACACCACTCAAGGAATATTCCATCACCCTGGAATTCGAATTCACCGAACCGGAACGTAATTTCCAGCGCGAAATACAGGTGCAGCTGCGCCCACGCATCCCCTACCCCGCCCCAGTCGACGATTTTCAGTTATTCAGCTGGTACAGCTATCCGGCCATGCGCCTGGATCTCAAGCAGGTTACGATGGGAAAAGACCTGATGAAACTGTGGCAGGATTGTGGCTACAGGGGCGGAAACGGCTCCCTGGATATCCCGGACTGGAGCGGCTACCG
>JBAXYW010000447.1:0-3597 GCA_041670605.1 Lentisphaeria bacterium | reverse complement strand
CCAGTATCGTTTTTGTTCTTAACAGTGGTCGGCGGCGGGAAGCGGGGTTCTTTGAGCAGAAAACACATCAGGCCGAGACCGACGGCATAGACGACCGTGATCAAAATCAGCAGAGGCGTGAAATGTGTCAAGCCGTGTTTGAAAATAAAGAAGTTAAAACAGGCGCTGGCGCATTGACAGACGACATTGACTGCTCCCACAAAGCGGGCTAGAAACTGCGCTGGTATGGTGTCATTGTAAATATAATAAATGACCGAGCCGACATACATCATAAAGAACTGGTAGATCACCATGATCAGAGCAATCAGAATCACCGCCATCGTGGCTGGAGCGATGGCGACCCATTTCTGCAGAAATGCACTTATAAAAGAGGCTTCACTGTCGACAAAGGCAAAAAGTAACCAGGAGGCACAGAACATGGGCATGGTGAAAAGGATGAAAGGTACCCTTCTTCCCCATCGCTTTGATCGGTAACGGTCACTTTTGAAACTGACCATCGGGCAGATGGTAATATTGAAGACCTGCCCGATGGTTGTCATGATAAAGGCAATGGTTTTGCTGTTGGCTCCAAGAGCATTCAGTTTCAGAGGCATGATGGAGGGCACAAAGGCCAAGGCCAGGGTATAACAGAAAAACCCCAGAAGGATCAAAAAGATCGTCCAGCACAGCTGTGGCACCGTATAGGTCAGACCCTCGCAGGTGAAGTGTTTCTGATGCCATTTTTTGCCAGTGTTGTCAATCAGATCAAGTGTTTCCATGCAGACAAAAACCTTTGTCGTTAAAGACCTCTGAACGCTTGTTTTTTAATCCATGAATCCTGCCGGAATAGATGTTTCATTCGGCAAAATAGTATTTATAAACGGCAAAAAAAGAACCGGCTTGAAGAAACCGATATTTTCCACGGAACGGCGACCCGGAAATGGTACCCGGTAGATGCGAGCCGAACGTTAAGGAGCCGGCATAAATATAATCCATCTTTGTCGAGGCGCCTATGGTTCGTGCAGGAGCAAAAGAGGAGATGCTTTCCTGTCGATTCGAGCCTTTGCGCTGGAACCGCTTGGCAACGGTTGCTTTTCCAAAGCTTGGTGGAACTCGTTTTTCCGGAAAATCAGCCGCCTTCGAAAAACGGATCCACCAGTGATTGCTGCTTTCACTATCGTTCTAGCAGAAATTTCGACAGAAGTATATGAACCAGAGTCCTAAACGATTTTTTCTCTTGGGTACAGCTACAATATGATGTAATTTATGAGCCTGTTTTTGCCCTATGCGTTGCTTCAAACAATAGAGACAATGAAAAAACTTGCCCCCTTCGGGGCTTGAGTTGCGGCGGTGCAGCGCTCGCAAGCGAGCGCTAACAGAACGGGAACGTGGGCTGTGCCCGCTAAGTGCTAAGTGCTTGGTGCGGAATTGCTGGTCGGCAAGTTAGGTCATGGTTTTTATCTAGCGTTAGGATTTCTTTTCTCTAGCCCTATCGCGTAAGCGTGAGCTATGGAGCGCCGACGTTCCATAGCCGGTCTGCGTTCTTGATGGGGCTTGTTATGCGTTAGTCCATATGCGAATTTTACCATTACTATGGAATGCCTGTATTTTGTAAACTTAAATGCATATAATGCCAATTTTGCCGGTGCACTTCGTTTTTCAATTGGCACAAAAGACATGTGTTACGTTGCCAGGTTTACACGGATTTGATCTTTTCGGTACATTGGGTTACATTTCAGGTACGCCTTGCTGGCGGAATGGTATTCATGGGACCTTACAGGAGGAGAAACCAATGAAGAAACAAAGCAACTGTAAAAAGAAAGCCGAGCCGATTCCCGAATTGACTTTTCCGGCGGCCAGCCCGCAAAATTTGGTCAGTTATGTAGAATATGTGACCGGTTCGATCGTCAGCCGCACGCTTCAGGACAGTGATTCCGGCACGCTGACTTTGTTTGCTTTTGACAAAGGGCAGAATCTTTCTGAACATACGGCTCCTTTCAATGCCTTTATCCAGGTTTTGGAGGGGGAAGCCGAAGTGCGTATTGGCGGTCAGCCCCATTCGGTGAAAAGCTCAGAAATGATCTTGTTGCCGGCCAATGTCGCCCATGCGGTCAATGCGACATCGAAATTCAAAATGCTGTTGATTATGATCTGCTGAGGTCGTCGTATTCCCGCAGAACAACCGGCTCCTATGTGGAGCAAGTCCCCACCCCCAGAGCGATGGAACGATTATGCTGAAAGTGGCGTTTTTTGATGCAAAACCCTATGACCGGGAATTTTTCGAGGCGAATAACCGGGATTTCGGGTTTGAACTGAAATTTTTCACCAACCACCTGACAGCCGAAACGGTGGAATTGGCCAGTGGCTGTCAGGTGGTGTGCATTTTTGTAAATGATCAATGTAACGGTACGATCATTGAAAAACTGCTGCAGATGGAAGTTCGTCTGATTGCTTTGCGTTGCGCGGGCTACAACAATGTCGAATTGCCCTCCGCTTATCAGCGTATTCATGTCGTCCGCGTTCCCGGATATTCGCCTCATGCTATCGCAGAACATGCGACCGCGCTGTTGCTGACCCTCAACCGGAAAACGCACCGGGCATACTTCCGTACCCGGGATAATAATTTTTCCATTGCCGGATTGCTTGGCTTTGACCTCAAGGACAAAGTGGCTGGTATTATCGGTACTGGACGCATCGGCCAGGCGATGATCCGTATCCTGAACGGCTTCGGCATGCGCATACTGGCCTTTGATGCGTTCCCAGTTCCCGGGCTCGCAGAATCGTTGGATTTTACCTATGTGGAACTGGAGCAACTGTTCCGGGATAGCAATGTGATCTCGATACATTGCCCCCTGACTCCGCAAACCCGGTACCTGATCAATACGGAAAGCATGGCACAAATGAAAGACGGTGTCGTGATTATTAATACCGGACGCGGACAGCTGATCGATACCCAGGCCTTGATCGAAGGACTCAAATCCCGGAAAATCGGTGCGGCGGGGCTGGATGTTTATGAGGAGGAAAACGATTATTTCTTTGAAGATTTTTCTGATTCATTCATCCCTGACGATGTTTTGGCCCGCCTGCTTTCATTCAATAATGTTCTGGTAACCTCACATCAGGCCTTTTTTACCACCGAAGCGATGAACAGCATCGCTGCCATTACCCTCCGGAATATCGAGGACTTCTTTGCCGACAAGGCGCTTGCCAATGAAATCTGCTATCGTTGCGGAAATCCGGAATGCGCCCATAAATTGCAGGGAAGGTGTTTTTGATGCCAGAATGACCGGACGGATTTGCCATCCTTTTTTTGCTTTACGCAAATGATGCAATGTTGAAATAATCGATTACCATTAGGCGGTAAATCATGATTCGAACAAAAAACTTGATTTATCCCGGCGAGTGGTCCGTAGGGGACATACAGCCTAAAGTTGAACTACAAACGTACCTATCCGATGAACGTACCTGTCCCAAAATGATCTCCTGTCGCAGGGTGGAATCTTTCGGGAACGGGAGCGGATCCGGAGCTGGAAGCTCCGGCTACATTCTGGGGAGAATTCGGGAGCGGATCCGGAGCTGGAAGCTCCGGCTACATTCTGGGGAGCGGGCTGAGCGGTG
>JBAXYW010000446.1:0-3607 GCA_041670605.1 Lentisphaeria bacterium | reverse complement strand
GTAGTCTTTGCCGTGTTTGTGTTCAGGCATACATTCAAACTGGCGTTTGCTGCCCGCCTTGCTCTTTGCGGATACATCCATCTGCATTCCAAACAAGTGACGAGCAATTTTAATTTTTGTATATCCGTGCGATTCAAAGAGAGAACGCACGGCTTTTTCAAATGCATATTCCGTTTGCATCCTGCCACCTGCACGGAAAAATCCTGCCACTCTGCCGGTAAAAATCTGCCACGTTACCGGATTTCCTTGCCAGTAATCACCAATATTGGCAAAATGTAATTAGCACGCCTTTGCGCGTGACTATTACAAAGGAGGTCCATGACAAAATGATGGACTACAGAAAGATTCTCATGCTACGGAGTATGGGGCTGAGCCAGCGGGAAATGGAACGCAACAAAATCGCTTCTCGCGAAACAACGAAGGAGATTTTTGATGTTGCCGACCGATTAGGGGTACATTGGCCGCTGGAGGACGATGTAACCAACAACGATTTGGAACGGTTGCTCTTTCCAGACAAGTACAAAAATGTCTGCATGTATGTGGAGCCGGACTATCCGTACATCCACAAAGAGTTGGCGAAGAACGGTGTAACGCTGACTCTTTTGTGGGAGGAATACCGCCGCAAGTGCTATGAAGCCGAAAAAACGCCCTATATGAGCACTCAGTTTGCAGAGAAATACCGCAAGTGGGCCAGGGTCACAAAGGCCACAATGCGCATCCAGCACAAGCCTGGGGACGCCATTGAGGTGGACTGGGCCGGCGATACCATTCCGGTGTTTGATTCGGCAACCGGTGAAGAATCTGCAGCTTATCTGTTTGTCGCGGTGCTCCCATGTAGCTGTTTTGTGTATGCCGAAGCCTGCGACGATATGAAGACGGAGAACTGGCTGAACTGCCATGTTCAAGCTTTCAACTATTTCGGCGGTGTAACACGGTTGCTGATTCCCGACAACTGCAAAACGGCAACTACAGCCAACACCCGCTACGACACCATTTTAAACCGCAGCTACCAGGAACTTGCTGAGCATTACGGTACGGCGATTGTCCCAGCTCGTGTTCGCAAGCCCAAAGACAAAAGTCATGCCGAAGCATCTGTTCGATATGCGGAATCTTGGATAATTGCCGCACTTCGGAACCAAAAGTTTTTTACCATGCAGGAGGTGCGAAAGGCAGTTGCGGAAAAGCTGGAAAAGTTGAATGGCCGTGCATTCCAGAAGATGGCCGGCACACGTCGCAATGCCTATTTTGAAGAAGAAAAGCCGTTTATGATGCCTCTTCCGGCCATTGCATTTGAACCAGCTGTTTGGTCGGTTGCAAAGGTTCCGAATGATTACCTTGTTACGGATGGCCGCAACAAATATTCGGTTCCCTGCAACTTGATTGGCGAAAAGGTGGATATCCGCGTTACAAGAAATGTGGTGGAAGTCTTTTTTCATGGAAGCCGCGTTGCGAGCCACCGCCGGTTACAGACACTGCAACGTGATCCCCTTGTGAAGTTTGAACACATGCCGCAGGAGCACCAGCGATACCTTGCCTACAATGCTGATGATTTCAGCAGATGGGCTATGACGGTGGGTTCCATGACGGAAAAAGCCGTTGCGTTTTTTCTGGAATCGGGAAAGGCTCCTGAGCAGGGCTACAAGGCCTGTGCTTCGTTGAAGCGGCTGCAGGAGCGGTATGGTTCCAAGCGCCTGGAAATGGCTTGCGAACGCGTTATGGCGTATGGTGCAACTCCCTCTATTCGCAACATTAGCAGCCTTTTAATGCACGGGCAGGAGCCGGCTACCACACTTCACGCAACGCCGGACTACAACAGCTACGGCATTACCCGCGGCGCTGCTTACTACAGCAAAGGGGGTGTGAAGAAATGATTGACCAAGCCACCACCGATATGCTGAAAAGTATGAAAATGAGCGCGATGGCGCAGGAATTCGAAGGACAGCTTTCTGAGCCTGCATTTAAGGAATTGGGTTTCGAGGAACGTTTTGGTCTTTTGGTTAATGCCGAATGGAACCGCCGCCAGAACAACAAGTTAAACCGTTATATCCGTGATGCGCAATTCTCCGCGCCAAGCGCATGTGTAGAGGAAATTGAGTACCACGAAGACCGCAAGCTGGACAAGGCACAGATGCTGCGCTTCTCTACTTGCAACTATTTGGAGGAAGGACACCACATTATTTTGGAGGGTGCTTCTGGAAACGGAAAGACCTATATAGCCTGTGCACTTGGCAATGCAGCCTGCCGCCGTTTCAAACGAGTTCGGTATATCCGGATGCCCGAATTGTTGGACGAGATGAGCATTGCACGCAACGCCGGTGACTTGAAAAAGCTGCTGAAAACCTACCGGAAGATGGATTTGCTGATTCTGGATGAATGGCTGATTCGCCCTTTGAGCCCACAGGAATCCTACGATGTGCTGGAAATTGTGGAGTCGCGCTGCACTCAAACGCAGCATGGCACGATGATTTTTTGTACGCAGTTTGAACCGGATGGTTGGTACAAGCGCATTAACCCGGACCCCGAGTCGGACAGTCCGATTTCTGAAGCAATTATGGATCGCGTAATCCACAACTCCTACGAAATTATGATCCAAGGAAACATTTCGATGCGAGAACGCCATGGGCTGAAGGCACAGCAGAAAAAAGGCGGTGGTGCCGATGCTTAATTGCCCTTACAAGCCCACCAATATTCCCTGCGAAATCGAATTGGACAAGATGGTTTTAGAAGAGGCTGAACGTGAATCGATGGAATACTTCCGCGCAACTCAGAAAGAGCTGCACTGTTGCCACCAACGGATTCAGTTATTGGAAGTGGTGCTGACCTCACATGGGTTGCCAGTTCCGCCTATGAAGATTGATTGACCAATTGCACCTTTGACGCAAGGGCTTTGCCAGAACGCAGACTTCTGGCAGAGCCTTTGCACCAGCGATGCAGTGGCAGACAGCCCCGGCACGGTGGCGGGTTTTGTTCGGCAAGGTGGCAGAAAAATACCGTGCAGGTGGCAGGATGCAAACGGAATATGCATTCAAATTCATCCTTTGTCATCGTCCACAGCATTCCTTATACTTTTTCCCGCTACCGCAAGGGCAGGGGACATTTCTGCCGGGCTTAGATTGCTTTGCCCTTTCTGTTTTGAAGATTGGGCTACTTTTCAAATCCTGCGGGATTCTCATTATTTCTGGTTCTTCGCCCTTTTAAGCTTTGGCTTTGTCAAATCAAAGCTGCGCGATATCATGTCGAACACCTCGGCATCAGACACATCTCCGCCCAGAGTGACCGTATTCCAGTGCTCTTTGTTCATGTGCCAGCCCGGGTTGACCGATTTGAAAATTTGTCTGAGAAAATCCGCTTCAAATGGGTCACATTTGAGATTGATGAAAAGCTTGTCGTCCCGTTCAAAAATGAGCGCAAACCATTTGTGGTTGACCGCATGGCGCAAAACTGTGCTGTTACGATCCTCAAATGGATAATCCTCAACTGCTCCGGGGTAGGTCAGACAATATTCGATTAACTCGGCTCTGTTCATAAAGGATACTCAACCTCTATATTTTTCTATCTGCTTGATGAGGGTTCTTTGTCATCGTCCACAGCATTTCTTATACTTTTT
>JBAXYW010000445.1:0-3611 GCA_041670605.1 Lentisphaeria bacterium | reverse complement strand
TGCCCGCTGAGGGGATCAAGCTCAAGGGGAAGGTTTCCTTTGCTGAACTTGATATTGCAGAAGAAGATCGCTTCTATTTTCCGGAAGATGTATACTATGACCTGGTGTTGGCGCCGGCCGGCGGCAACACGGTGCTTGTGCGCGGCAGCGTCAAGGCCAATATCGCGATCATCTGTGATCGCTGCAACCAGGAAGGACACCTTTCGCTGGCCTTTTCTGAAGTCTGTCACCAGTATGAAAATGCATATGGAAAAGTTCTCGATTTGACGCCGGACATTCGAGAAGATATATTAATAACTTTTCCGCAAAAATTTCTTTGTCGTTTTGATTGTCAGGGCTTATGTCCGTTATGCGGGCAGGATCTGAATGCCGGGGTTTGTGATTGTGCTGGGAAGTCTGTTGCGGAATTGCTTCAGGAAGAGGATCCTTGGCGTGGATTGGATACGTTGCGCTTATCCTGAATCGTTGTGGACATGGTTTTTTAGGTGTTTTTTTGTATTTTGTTTTCAGTTCAGGTATGAACGATTGGAGAATTAGACATGGCAGTTCAACAAAGTAAAGTCAGTAAGATGCAGGTTCGTATTCGGCGGGCTGCGAATCGTTATACTGGGGTCGCTCCGACCAATTGCGGCCATTGCGGCGCTCCCTGCCTGCCGCACCGCGCTTGCAAGAAATGCGGAATGTATGGTGACCGTAAGGTTCTGAATGTTTCTGCGGACAAGGAATAATCCGGATGGCCGGTATTCCCATTGCAGTTGACATCATGGGGGGGGACAATGCTCCGGATGCTATTATCAAGGGCGTTGGGGATGCGTTGGATGTTTATGGAGACTCGTATCAGTTATATCTGGTAGGGGATCAGGATCGGATTGCAGCCGGGTTGAAAGCCATTGGCAAAGACGGCCATTCGCAATTGGAAATTGTGCATGCGCCGGAAATTGTTGAGATGGGGGATCATCCGGTCAGTTCTGTTCGTTCCAAGCCCCGTTCGTCAATTAATGTCGCAGTGGACTTGGTCAAAAAGAAAACCGCACGTGGGATTTTCAGTGCCGGGAATACGGGTGCTGCGGTTGGTTCAGCCTATTTGAAATGGCATATGTTGCCTGGGTTGGAACGCCCCTGCATTGCGACCGTGATTCCCCACGCAACTGGCAGTTTTGTGCTGCTGGATTCTGGGGCAACGGTCGATTGTTCTGCCCAGAACTTGGCACAATTTGCGGTGATGGGAGATATTTATTCGCGTACGGTTCTGGGGCGGAAAGACCCCAGTGTCGGTCTTTTATGCAACGGGACGGAGATCGGCAAAGGCAATCATTTGACTGTTGAAGCGTTCAAGCTGTTGCGTGACGTCGAAAGCCTGAATTTCATCGGTAATGTCGAAGGACATGATTTGTTTGCCGGACGAGTCGATGTCGTAGTCTGTGATGGTTTTGTCGGCAACGTGGTTTTAAAAAGCTGCGAGCAGATGGCGAAATGCATGGGACAGATGCTGAAGCAGCAACTGATGAAACGCCTACTCTGGAAAGTCGGGGCGCTGTTTTCGCGAGGCGCTTTTCAGGAATTCAAGAAAGTGCTTGATCCGTCGGAGGTTGGTGGGGCTCCTTTGCTTGGAGTGAACGGTTCCTGTATTATCGGGCACGGAAACTCTGATCCCAGGGCAGTATGCAACGGGATTCGGGCGGTTGGTGAACTGGTCAAGCATAATGTCAATGAGGCCATTGTCGATCAAGTTCACCAGTATGGCCTTGATAATTTAATCAGCCTGAATTAAAACTCTCAAACCATGCGGCAGCTTTCCCGCGTGTTTTTTTTTGTCTCATGCTGTTTTCCGCAAAGAGCAGAGCAGATATACCGTTTTCCCCAGCAATGGAGATCATACTACAGCCATGACACTGCGTATCGGATTAATGTTTGCCGGACAAGGAGCGCAACAGCCTGGCATGGGACAGGATTTACACACTGATTTTGCCTGCGTCAGAGCGCTTTTCAGCGAAGCGGACGGCATTTTGGGCCGTTCGCTCTCGAACTTGTGTTTCAACTGCCGTATGGAGGATTTGACGGCCTGTGCGAATTGTCAGCCGGCGATCTTCACGGTCTCTCTTGCCTGTTATCATGCCTTGCAGGAGGTCTATCCATTTACAGCGGTGGCAAGTGCCGGATTAAGCCTTGGGGAATATGCCGCACTTCAGGTAGCCGGTGTTTATGATTTTGCCAGTACTTTAAAACTGGTTTCGGAGCGTGGACGGCTGATGGATCTGGCCTGTCAGCAACAGGCTGGGGGAATGGCGGCAATTCTGGGAGCGGAACAATCGCTGCTTGATGAAATTTGCCAACGTCATGGTCTTGAAATTGCCAACTACAACAGTCCGGGACAGGTCATCATCAGCGGAGAAAGCCAGGTTCTGGATAAGGCTGTGCAAGAATTGACGGCAGCGGGTCTGAAAGCGATCCGGTTGCAGGTAGCCGGGGCCTTCCATTCCCGCCTGATGTCTTCGGCAATGGATGACTTTGCGGAGCTGCTGCGCAACTATCCTGCGGCAGTGCCAAAATTTTTATTTGCTCAGAATTTCAGCGGGACGCTGGTTTCGAACCCGGAGGAACTGCGGCGGAATTTACTGTATCAGATTTCCGGCAGTGTGCGTTGGGAGTCCTGCTTTCGTCTGCTTAGCCAACATTGTGATGTGCTTATTGAGCTTGGCCCAGGGACAGTGTTGACCGGTTTAGCCCGGCGCATGGAGCGCACAAAACCGGTTTTTTCCGTCAATTCATCGGAGAGCTTGGCTCGGACGCTTGCCGGGCTGAAGGCGCTGAGTTGAGCAATGGCAAAAGGAGACCCTGAAATGCAACGATTCACTGGTAAGGTAGTACTGATCACCGGGGGAACGCGCGGAATTGGGCGTGCCATTGCCGGTCGTCTGGCGGCCGCCGGGGCGGGAGTCGGCATTGTCGGGACGGATGCCGGTCGCACAGCAACGGTTGCTGCTGAACTGTCTTCTCTGTATGCTGTAAAAGTTACAGGTTATGCCTGTGATGTTGCCAACACCCAGGCTTCTGAACAGGTTGTCCTGCAGATGCGGGAACAATATGGCAGGCTGGATATCTTGGTCAATAATGCCGGTATTACTAGGGATAACCTGCTGTTGCGCATGCAGGAAGAAGATTGGGATGCGGTATTGGCAACCAATCTCAAAGGCATTTTCAATTTCAGCAAACCAGCATCACGGATCATGCTGAAGGCGCGTTCCGGACGGATCATCAACATCTCCTCCGTCGTCGCGTTGCTGGGGAATATGGGTCAAAGCAATTATGCTGCAGCCAAAGCCGGAATGATCGGTTTCAGTAAATCCCTTGCCCGGGAACTCGCTTCGCGCAATATTACCGTTAATGTGATCGCTCCAGGTTTCATCGATACCGAGATGACGGCGGCGTTGCCGGAAACCGCACGACAGGAATTGCAGACCAGAATTCCCCTGGGTCGAATCGGCAGCCCGGAAGACATCGCGCAAGCCGTCGCTTTCCTGGCCTCAGAAGCCGCTGCCTACATTACCGGACAGGTGCTCTGTGTCGACGGCGGCATGGCCATGGGATAAGCGAAAACATTCTGTAAATCG
>JBAXYW010000444.1:0-3629 GCA_041670605.1 Lentisphaeria bacterium | reverse complement strand
TGGCTGGTGGCTGTAGCGGGGAAGCAACACCCGTTCCCATCCCGAACACGGCCGTTAAGGGCCCCTGCGGCGATGATACTGCGTTCAAGAGCGCGGGAAAGTAGCACGCTGCCAGCCTTTTTTCCAAAGCACCCCTGCTTCAACAGGGGTGCTTTTTTTTGTTTTCGTCCCGAAAAACGGTGTGTCCGCTGTTCTGTGGGGCGCTCGCTTGCGAGCGACGGGAACGGGAGCGGGAGCGGATCCGGAGCTGGAAGCTCCGGGTACATTCTGGGGAGCGGGCGCGAGCTATGGTGCGCCGCCGCCTGAAGGCCTGTGCTGTTGTCCAGGTTTTGAGCGCACTCTTCATGATTACGGAAGGATGTAATGCCATGACTATTGAAATCTCCTCCGACTTTCCCGGCGGCAATATTGCCGTGAAACATATTAACGAGCGGGAAATTCTGCTTGACGTCGATCGGCGCGACAGTTCCGGCGACTGGTTTTATTGGTGCTTCAAAGCGAAATTTGACGAAGTGGGTACGTACAGCTTCTGCTTCACTTCGCCTAACAAAGTCGGTACCCGTGGCCCCGCGCTGAGTTTTGACAAGGGGCGTTCGTGGCGCTGGCTCTCCCCGGGTTCGGCGGCACACGATGCGCAACAGTTCGTCTATACGCATGACGGCGCACAGTCCGAAGTGCTTTTCTGCATGGGGATGCAGTATCTGGCAAGCGACTGGAAACGCTTCTTGAAAGAGTTCGGCGATGGGCTGTTGTATTGCCGGAGCGAAACGCTCTGCATCAGCCGCAAGGGGCGACCGGTGGAGCTTTTTTCGATCCGGGAGGGGGCACCACGCCATACGCTGCTGCTGACCTCGCGGCACCACGCCGGGGAGATGATGGCAAACCATGCGCTCGAAGGTATTTTACGCGCCGTGCTGGTCGACGATGCGTTTGGCCGCGCGTTTCGCGAAACGCTCGCGCTCTATGCGGTGCCGTTTATCGACAAGGACGGCGTCGAAGCGGGCGATCAGGGCAAGAACCGCATACCGCGCGACCACGCCCGCGACTATGCCGGGCGTTCCATCTATCCGGAAACGGCGGCGGTCCGCTCGCTGATTGACCGTGTCCGCCCAGATTTTGTGCTCGACATGCACTGTCCGTGGATTCGCGGCGGCACAAGCAACGAAATGATCTACTTCGTCGGTTCCGCCAATCCGAAGACCGCCCGGAGCACTGATATAGTCTCTGAGATTCTGGAGAAAATAGCACCGAAAGAAGCGCCATTTTTCGGCAAAAATAATATCCCTTTCGGGACTTCGTGGAACACAGCGGCTAATTTCCGTCAGGGCTTCCCGATACGCACTTATGCCGAAACGCTTGATTTTGTCCGGTGCTCCCAGACCATCGAAATTCCATTTGCGAATTGTGAAGAAGTGACGCTGGATCGCGCCGCGATGCTCGTATTCGGGCGGGCTCTGGCGGAAACCATACTGGAATATTACAGGAGTACGGAATAATGAAAACCTGTCAGGGAAAAGGCCGGGAGATCTAGGTCATTGGCCAGGTCAATTTCTTTGTTTCGGGTGGCGGGCTTGCGGGCATCGGCGCTGCACTCGGGGCAGTAAGAAATGCTGCATCAGTGATGATTGTTGACGAAATGGGTCGGTATCGCCGCCGTGCTTGCGGCTAGACAGGGAGTGATTCCTCGCCAGCTTGATATCCATGACGTTCAAGCCGCGCTTAAGAATCTCGGCGTCGAGCCGTAGCGGACGGCGGTGCCAACTAAAATATATCTGAGGTTGGAGACGGGATGTTGAAGTTCCTTTTCAGTACCCAGGGTGTTGCCCTAGGCTGTCATAGCTCTCGCCTTCAGGCTCGAAACCCTATGCTTTCGAGAAAACTGTATCAGGCAGACAAGCAAATACTTCTGGAGCTAGCAAATAGGACAGGAGGGGCTTTTTTACAACCATGCGGATTCGGCCATCGCTATGAGATGGGATGGCTGTGTTCAAAAATCCAACTGCTTTTTCAAGTAAAGTTAGCACGTATAGGCATTCTGCCGACGGCAGAAGAGCGAAATTGGTTGCCTTTGGGATAAAGGGAAAATTCTTAGAAATGGCGAAAACATTGCGAGGAGCTTGGCGTATGGCGAAAACACCGGTAATGTATATGGCGATAAACAATCAAACATTGACTAAATACGGATTCATTGTACCTTGGAGCGTTTAACCGGTCAGATAAAACCGGTGCTGTTCAATCGCCGGATGCGGAAAACCGCATGTTCGGTGGTGTGGAAGGGGCGCGGGGCGCAATCCCCGTAGCCCCATCAGATCATAGCTCACGCTTACGCTATAGGGCTAGAGGAAAGAAATCCTAACGCTAGATAAAAACCATTACGTAACTTGCCGACCAGCAATTCTGTACCAAGCACCAAGTACTTAGCAGGTACAGCCTGCGTCCCGTTCTGTTGGCGCTCGCTTGCGAGCGCCGCACCGCCGCAACCCAAGCCCCGAAGAGGCAGCTTTATCTCAGCCCCGGGCAACACCCGGGGTAGGAAGACAATCTTACTAATAGTGCCCCATAGATGTCTAACAAACAGGACAGGATATGTGGATGATAATCAAAATCGGCGCCATTTTTGACAAGCTCTGGCTCCATCTTCGAAAAAAGAAGAAACGGATTGATCTCCATGAAATCCTGATTAAGACACACAATTATGGGTCGTTGCTTTATGGTACTCCCTGGATGACAAATTTGGCGCCAATTTGAGTGATCATTTACACAGGATACGTTTTTTTGCTAAAATTGACAAAGCGGTGTTTGGTCAATTCAGGAATGAGATGGGAAAATGATGGCAAGGCAAGTTTTTTTATTGTCTTTATTGTTTGAAACAACGCATATGGTAAAAACATGCTCATAAATTACATTATATTGTAGTTGTACCCTTGCCAGAGCCAAGGTTTACCCACGAATTCTGGTGAAGAGGCTCTTTTTTAGGGGTATAAACTTGACACCATCAGAAACACATTTAGTGTATAAGTATATCGATGCATACCCCATCAATACAAAATCCGTTGACAAGTTAAGGAATGCTATGGTGAGGAGCGATGGGCGTGTTTTATGGTCTACAACAGGTTTATTATAAACCTTTTGTAGATGTTTTATCGAGTTTGATCCTCGATCCTCCGGGCCGTTAAAACTACATCGGAACCATGTCTTGCAGTGTAATTTTGTTTTGAACCACGCTGGATTGAGAAAGGGACACAAATTGCTGTTAGACGATACATCTCGAAATCATACCATCACATATATGGCGTGCCTGTAAGTTTGGTGGTGTCAAGTTTATACTCCCATTTTTTTTATTGGCTGGATTGTCCCTGTTAGCGTTAAAAATCGATAAGGAGTTGTTATGCGTACCATGTTTTGGATCTTTTTTCTGCTTTTTTCGTTTTCCGGTTTTTTGTCTGCCGATCTAAGTATACCGTCGATATTCAGTGATAACATGGTTTTGCAACGCGACAAAGAATTACGGGTTTGGGGCTGGGCATCCCCGGGTGCAGAAGTCCGGGTTAGTCTGGGCAATAGTGTCTCTCAAGCGGTAGCTGACGCTGATGGCAAGTGGCTGGCAGTTCTAGCGCCACAGTCAGCCG